>NZ_JBMERP010000098.1:0-10739 GCF_049310925.1 Virgibacillus sp. DJP39
ATTATGGGTGGAAATAGTATTTCGTCGATTCGTATTAAAGTGGATGGAATAGAAGAACTCGGCTATTCCTCACAAGAAAAATTAGAGTCAGTTAAACAGAAAATCACGGAATTAACTAGTTTACAAGTTACAATCACAAGAGGTTCTTCCCCGCAACCTGTTGTTACAAAAATTGTTAACAATGGTACAACAGAGGGATGGATGGAAGATTCGTGGATTAATATAGGTGCTGCAATCACCATTTTCAGAGAATCTACTCTCGGTTATTCAAGTGTACTAATAGCCGTTCTCTTAATTGGAATTATGTATGTGTTAGCAACCTCCTATGTTTCCTTCTTAACAAATAGGAAAGATTACAGTATTTTTCTAGCTTTAGGTTGGCGTACAGGAATGTTGCGTAAAATGATTGTTTTAGAAGCATTTTCTTATGTGGTTTTAATCAGTCTTTTAGCGCTAGCAGTAGAATACGTTCTATCTCTTAACGGAGCTGATTATAATGCAACAAAAGTTGGCTGGGTCAGCTTAACTTCATTTTTGATTTACGGTTTTGGTAGTATACTTCCGCTAGTTCAAGTGGGTAGAATTAAACCATATCAAGGGATTAAGACTGGGGAAATCAGGGCTAAATCAAAACGATTGTTGAAAAATGAATCGATGGTTGGATTAGTAATCAATCAAGTGATGCAGCGACCTGGACGAAACTTACTGTCTATTTTGGCTATTGCGCTCCCATCAACATTACTATCGTTTTACCTATTTGTATCCATTCGCTTGGATGGAATACTTTACACTTCCTATTTAGGTGAATTTGTAGCAGTAGAAGTGAATGAATCGCATTATTTCATAATGGCTGCGGCTTTTTTTGTTGGCGTATTAACAACGGCTGAAATGATGTGGCAGAACATCGTGGAACGTCAAAATGAACTTGCCTTATTTAAGTCAATTGGTTGGAAGAATAAGACAGTGGGTTTTACGATTATTTTGGAAGGTGCATTAATCGGCTTTCTCGCTGGATTAGTTGGTCTAGTCTTATCGATGTCTTATATCGGTATTATGTATCAAATCTTTCCGTGGGAATCGATAACTATCTTATCATTAACCATTTGTATTCCAACACTAATTGGAATTATCGGGGCAATTATACCAGCGACTAAAGCGTTAAGAACTAGCCCATATGAAGTTTTAAAGGAAAGTGCTTGAATATACAAATAAACAGTAGTTCGCAGAATAGTCAGTTGACTTATTCTGCGAGTATATAGTATTTCACCAGGTGAAAGAGGATGTGGAATCATTTCAAATGAGGCGTGTAGCGTTCACCGTAGAGAAATTGGAAAGAGATAATGAACCGATCATTGAATGGCAAGTTTATAATAAAGCAGGACTTAATAAGTCCGTTTCAAATGAAGTGAAAAGGTTGATTTCATTAAAAGTAACGGAATATGATACCGTTCGGGCGAAATAATTGCTTATTAACCATTTAGTACCCGACTTTTTTGTAACAAGGAAATTTTAGCAGTACCCGACTTTGTTTTCTGTGAATCAATTCACAAAACGTAGGAATGCGGGTTCAAGCGTTTCATAGTACCCGACTTTTTTGTAACTGAACATAAATGTGTCGTAAGTTGTAAACTATTTTTTCACCCTTTACTCTGATAAGGAGTAAAGGGTTTTTTATATGGTACCGTTAATAGTAACCATTAATGCAGGCGTTTAAATCAATTTTCTCAAGCGTTCATTATAAGATTACACAACTTCCTGACAAAAGAATTCAACAAGCGAAATTTTTACTAAATAGCCTTTTTTCTTCAATAAACGAGCCATTTGAAGGGAAAAATGCCCTTGAAACTTTAATGGTGGTTGAGCCGTATATATAAAAAGGAATAGTTATCAAAGTTATATGAACGATTGGAAGATTAAACCTCTATGGACTATACCACAATTATAATTCTTATCGTTTTGGGGTTGTTGCAGATGCTCTTGTCCTTGAAAGATGGGGATGGAATAAAGATACTTCCACCTCTTCACAAGATTCGTTGTAGTGTTGAATAGACACAGATATGTGCTAATAGTGTTAGGTTGTGGGTAAGTAGAAATAATTGACAGTGAATGGAGGGAATATATGGAGTTGACTGATTTAAGAAAAATGAGAGGGAAACAAATTGCAGTAACAAATGGTCTTATACTAACATTATTAACAATCTACTTCGTTATGATTAGTGTTCTTGATGTAACATTTTCAGTGCTTTTTTTAATTCTTGGAATTAGTATACTGATCCAAGCAATTTTAGGATTTTTAAAGAGTGACTCCACAAAATCATTCATTCCTATTTTTGAACAAGTAGCAAATTATGAAAAACAAAAGATGGGAAGAGAATGGAATAAACAGCGGAGAATGGGTTTTATTTGGAACTTAATATTAAGTGGTTTAATGTTCATGCAATATTATTTCAGTCGTGGCTCAACAGATCATGTTTTTCAAATCGATTTTACTTTTATGTTCGTAATTACTTTAATCGCATTAGGTCTGATAAACATTAGTTTATTTCTTCACATTAGAAAGGTTGATCGCTCAACTTCAGAATTGGATATGAAAGGCTACACGTGGAAATCATCCCTTGTAGCTGTTGTTGTGGGAGTTGTCTTAGCAGTAGCATCAATTGCTTTCATCATGTTTTACATACTTTCAAACCTTTAACCATCTAACATTTTGATTGGAATACATGTTTTTTAGAGAAAAGTGGTGATTAAGATTGAAATTATTTATGGATATCCTATTTTTAACTGTTATCAGTTACTACAGCTATAAGTTTATTCAGGTCTTAATGAAAATGAAGAAAGATGTTATTTTGCCAAAAACGGTAGAAGAGATTGCGGCTATTAGAAAATACCCTCAAAAAGTAGCAGATTCCTCGACCTATTCTAAACAAAAAGTAGGGATAATTGTATACTCTATTATGCTTCTATTTGTGGTAATCATGTTTAGCTTAGTAGTATTTATAAAAGGGATTAATTGGTCTTTGTATCCATTGATGATTCTCCCTCTTATCAATTCTCCTAATCTCCTAAATTTATTTGCGGTAAATGGTGATGGCGTGCTTTGTGGAAGCCGCTTTGTTGCCTGGAAGAAAATAAGGTCGTTTCAATTTATCCCTATTGATATAAACCATAGATATTATGGAGCTTCAAAAGATGTTAAAGATAGGTATGAATTGAGAATTAAGGCAAAATTTCATTTCATAAGCTGTTTAGTTACTACAGATGAAATGAAAGAGAAGCTGAACAAGGTTTTAAGTGAACATGTAGCAGTTAATGAAAAAGAGTCGGCATTAAAGAACCGGAGTGATAAGTAAATGGATAAAGTTTGGATTGGATAACTACTATATACAAAGGCATAAGCTCAATCAATCTTTAATAATCGGAATATACATTGTGCATGGAATGGTTTCCTAATCATGTAAATGAACATGAAGATGATACTTATAGATTTTTGTATAATACTCTAATCAGGATCGGGAGCGTACCGTTGGTATGTATTCTCGATTCTTTTTTATTTGGAAAACACGTAACAATTCCAATGTGATAATGCGTGAGTTGATGTTAGGGGATTTGTAATGCAAGTATCTAAAATCAACAACTGTATCTGGATTATAATGAAAAACAGTTGATTTTTTCACTACATAGTATTACGATATACAGTAAGTAGTAATACGATGTAGAAAAGGAAGGTGCATGAAGTGAGAAAAACTGAATTGTTAAAAGGGAGTACGAGTATTATTCTGTTATCGTTACTTACGGAAAAAGAAATGTACGGTTATGAAATTACCGAGAATGTCCACCAGGTTAGTGAAGGGTATTTGAGTTATAAGGAAGGGACGTTATATCCAGCTTTGAAACGACTTGAGTTAGCTGGTTTGGTAGAGAGCTATTGGCAAAAATCAAGTGATGGACCACGCCGGAAATATTACCGAATTACGATTGCAGGAAAAAAGTCACTATCTGATCAGAAGCAAGAGTGGGGTCTGTTTCAAAAAGTCATGCATCGGATTGTGGGTGATGTGAATGTCAAAACAAGTATCGATTAAAGAGTTTGATAGTTATATTAAGAAAATTACTAAAGAATTACGCCTAGATGAAATAGAAAAGAAAGAACTAGTGGAAGAATGGAAACAACATCTTTATGATCATTATGATTCACTTCTCAGGGACAATGTAGATGAAAAGGAAGCAATTCAGGCTGTGATTGACCAATTTGGTCCTATTGAAATGTTGCAGGAAGAAGTAAATCAGACTTACCCAGGCTCCATGAAAAATCATTTAATTAAAGAGGTGATTATCGGAATTATTTGCATAATCGCAAGTGTTATCGGACCAGGTTTACTAATTGGAGCATACTTTCAACCGTATTTTATTCTTGCACCAATCCAAGCTTTAGTAGTGGCTTATATTATCCATCGGTTTATTATAAAAAAACAAACCTATTGGATGTTTTCCGTTATTGGATTCATCCCTATATATGTCATATTCTTGCAGTTTCTAGCTCAAATGTATGGCGCACCATTAACTTTAGAGCTTTACCTCAGTGAAATCTTCAGCTTAGATTGGGATCGTTTAGCAGGACTTAATGGACTTTATGAATTCCCTACACTACATATGTTCTGGTACATCATTTTATTAGCTCAATTGGTCGGTGGTAACAATTATGTGCCTGTTTGGAAGCGAATGTGTAATGCTACGTTTCATTACTGGTCGATGCTTTTAATTGCGTTAGTTATTGCTAGATTTCAATCGAGTGCTGAGTGGTCTGTTATATCCATGAATGTTATTCTTTTGTATGCCTTTTTACAGCAAGTTATCTCTAATCAACAATTCATTCAATGGAAAGAAAGGATAAATCGGTTGGTTACAAAACCAAAGGGGAGACAAAATTGAATCGAATTAAAAAGAGTGCCTTTCCGTTTATTGTAATCGTGATCCTTGCTCTGTTTTTTATCGATTTTGGCAATAGAGAGATCGCTTATGAAATCGTTAGTTATGACCGTTTATCTGATGAGTATAAGGAAGATTTTCATCTCATGGGACCAGGTGGGACGGGAATGTTTTCGCATAAAGGTCATACTTACGCCGTTATTTTAACCGAGCCAGATGAACAAGTCGCTGTTGAATTTGTTGGTAGAGAGGCCCCAATGCAAGGCTATGATGTGAAATATAGCCTGCAGCCAAAAAAGACTGATGGAGAAGCTGTTATAATAGATGGAACACATGGCACATTCACTCCTTATATTCTTAAATTAGAAAAGGAAGTGTCTCCTCCGTTTGGTTTTATCAATACAAATACAATGGATAAGTAGAAAATATGTGACAAAAAACAATTGAGCAACATGGTCAAATGGTTTTTGTTCGTAAATATATATTTTAAAAATAATGTTATACTACATTTGTGGTTCGTATGAATGGAATAATGGAGTGGGTTATATGATGGATTTAGGAAATAAACCGACATTGGTGGGGAAAAAGATTATTTTAAGACCTTTTAATGTAGTAGAAGACTTCCCTTATTTAGAAGAATGTTTAAAGGACGATGAGGTTTTAGAATTTACAGGAAGCTCACCCGAATTCAATAGAGAAGATACCATTAATTGGTATAAGACCAGAAATAAGCCAACGGACCGTCTGGATCTAGCCATAATTGATAAATCCAATAATATTCTGGTTGGGGAAGCTGTGGTGAATTCATTTGATGAAACAAATCAATGCATGAATTATAGAATCCTTATTGGGCCGAGGGGTAGAAATCAAGGGTTCGGAACGGAAGCAACTCAACTAATGCTTGATTATGTATTTAATCATACTGACCTGAATCAACTAACATTGAGTGTTTTTGCTTTTAATCCCAGAGCATTAAAAGTATATGAAAAAGCTGGATTTGTTATAGAAAGTGTCGACAAAAATGATTTAGAGTTTGAAGGTGAATGGATAGATTCCATTAACATGAAGCTGACAAGGGGAAATTGGATGAGACTGTTGGGTTAAAGGTAGCAGTTTACAAAAGGTTGACATGCGTGTGTAAATAAAATTGGATTTCCCCACGATAAAGTACGGGGGAAATCCAATTCTACTGTTCAGCTAGTTTGTCAGCAAATGCCTTTACATAGGGTGGCAGATCTGGCGGGCGTCGGCTTGATATGATATGACCATCAACGGTAACAGCCTCATCAATCCACGTGGCACCTGCATTTGTCATGTCATCTTTAATTCCAGGTGTACTGGTTACTTTTCGTCCTTTTAAAATATCGGCGGAAATAAGTACCCAACCCGCATGACAGATTTGCCCAATTGGCTTTTCTGTTTGGTCCATTGTCCGAATAAACTCCAATACCTCAGGGTAGCGCCTTAACTTATCCGGTGCCCATCCTCCCGGAACAAGAATTGCATCATAGGCCTCAGCCTTAACGTCAGAGAATGCATATGCCGATTCTGCTGGCACACCATACTTCCCAACATATTTCTTGTTTGCCTCTTTTCCAACTAAATGAACGTCGGCGCCTTCTTCCTGGAGTCTTAATATAGGGTACCATAACTCCAAATCTTCAAAATCATCTTCCACTAGTGCAATGACTTTTTTATCTTTAAGTCGCATACAAGCACCTCCTTATAGTTTCTATTCTTCTATTGTAACAAAGGGAGAATTCAAATTCGATTTATAGTCTAAGCTAGTGATTCATAACTGTGCTATGAACGTGTTATAGTAGTTTTCAGGCGAACCTGAATGGGAACACTATCTATAACCTTTAGACAGGAGAGAGAGATGTTGAGCAAATCGTTATTTACGTTTGATATAACAACTAATGAAACGCAATCTTTTACCAATTTGGATCACTATTTAGATGAAGCGATAAC
Source organism: Virgibacillus sp. DJP39 (assembly GCF_049310925.1). Taxonomy (NCBI): domain Bacteria; kingdom Bacillati; phylum Bacillota; class Bacilli; order Caryophanales; family Bacillaceae; genus Virgibacillus; species Virgibacillus sp. DJP39. The sequence continues at coordinate 6,898 of NZ_JBMERP010000098.1, forward strand.
GAATAGTGGTGTACAGAACGGAATCATGGTTGTTTATTGTCCGCATACAACTGCGGCAATTACAATAAATGAAAACGCAGATCCGGATGTGAAAACAGATTTAAAGCTAGGTCTGAATCAAACTTTTCCTAATAAGAATGAGTATGTTCATATGGAAGGAAATTCGGATGGACATATGAAGTCATCTGTAGTTGGTGCTAGCGAAACGTTAATTATTTCTGAAGGAGAGTTAATCCTCGGTACATGGCAGAGTGTTTATTTTTGTGAATTCGACGGGCCCAGAAACAGAACCTTTCATGTAAAGATAATAGAGGGGTAAGCTAAAAAAAGGCTTAAGTGAATAAGAATAGAGAACCTTTGGATTTAATTACACCACATACGCTGTGGTGTTTTTTGCTGTCAGAATTTATAAAGTTACTTTACCAGGTTAGAAGGAAAAAGCCTTTACAAAATAGAATGGATAACTATAACTAAAAAGTCACAAAACTGTAGGGTTTGTTCGTATAATATCGTCTACTATATTAGTAGGCAGGAAGGGGGGAAGAGAAAGTGTGGATGAAACACTAATTGAAAAGGTAAAGAGTGGAAACGACCACGCTTTTAGACTTCTTGTTGAAAAGTATCGAATACATATATACAAAAGTGTTTATGCAGTTCTTCGCAATCACAAGGATACAGAAGACGCAGTACAAGAAGTTTTTTTGAAAATCTATCATGCTCTTCCCCAGTATAAGAATCAGGGGTTTAAAACATGGATCACAAGAATAGCAGTGAACCACGCGATTGATAGTAAGCGAAAACACATTCGAAGACAAGAAGATATTCAGATTGATAATGAATCTAGCAATCTGAATGTCTCGCAAACAGATAGTTTGGAGCAAGTGGTATTAGACAATGAAATGAAGCGGCTGGTCAGGAATCAGCTGAACGAACTTCCTGACAATTATCGTGAGGTTATGATTGGTTATTACATAAATGAAAAAACCCATAAGCAACTAGCCGAAGAACAACAGGTTCAAATTAAATCAATTGAAACAAAGTTATACCGTGCAAGGCAGTGGATAAGAAAACATTGGAAGGAGGAGGATTTTTCATGAATCATGTCTCATATGAGAATTGGAGCAGATATGTGAATGACGAACTGGAAGAAAAGGTTCGCAAGCAATATGAAGACCACCTCTACACGTGCGACCAATGTTTAGTAGTTTATTCAGAGGCTGTTAAAGCGGCAGACATTCCAATACCATTATCGACAACGAGTGAGATGATACTAGATGGATTGATAAGTGAAAATCTCGAACTAGGAAACTCAACGGGAAAAACTAGTTTCTTTCAAAAAGCTGGATTTCATTATTTCGTGGCAGCAGCAATGACGATCATACTGATGTCATCAGGTGTTTTCTCACAACTAATAAATGTGGTAAATGAATTTGAGTCGCTTGATAAAAAAGAGTCCTCCATTGTGTCAGGACTCATGGATAAATCATTTTCAATAATTGATCGAGTTGAAATAGGATCGAAGGAGGAAAATTAAACATGAATAAGAAAAATCCGATTCTGGCATTTTTATTAGCAATTTTTCCGGGTGGCGGTTTACTGTACTTAGGAAAATTACGAGGTATCTTTTATACAATCGTAGTTTTCGGATTACCTATTATGGCGATTGTTGCTCGCATTGTCTTTGGTTACTATTTTGATATATTACAGGTATTTCTGGCTGTAGTTGCGCTACTTTTATATATCGTTAATTTTATTGATACGACTGTCACAGCTTCAGGTCTTCTTAAGTCTAAAGTTAACGAGGAGTCAGGCGCTACTGTACAAAACATAGAAACGGAGCGGTTCTTTACAATTATATTGTCATTTGTTCCAGGTCTGGGTCATTTTCAATTAGGCCTTGTAAACCGGGGGCTTACTATTTTAGCAGCGTTTCTGGGTTTGGGCGTAATGGTAGTATTTGTCACAGCTGTTTCAGGCCGAGATGAGTTTCTTGTATTTCTGGCATTCCTGCCGATCATTTGGGTATATGGTTTTTTCGATTCCATGCAACAACTGACAAAAAAACAAAAGGGTGAAGAACTTGTAGACCGTTCCATTCTAGAAGATTTAGAAATGAGACAGGAGGATGGGAGAAAGAGTAAATCAATTGCCATTTTTTTATCGATTTTTCCTGGTGCTGGGCATCTATATCTTGGTATGCAAAGGCGAGGGGTTCAGTTAATGGCAGCCTTTCTCTTTTCAATTTATATTCTTGATGTGCTAAGACTTAGTATCTTTCTCTTTTTAGTACCAATCATATGGTTCTATAGTTTCTTTGATGGTTTACAACGTGCATCAAAGCATGGAAAGGAACCTATCGATGATACACCAGTTATATCTTACCTGATTAATCATCAAAAATGGGTGGGGATTGGTTTAATCGTTTTTGGATCGTACTACTTATTAGAAAATATAGTAGTTCCGGCAGCGGCACCATTTCTCGGGCAATTCTTTAATGTTGACATCACTTATTGGTTCAGCAGTTATTTCCAAACCGCTGTTGTTTGCGTCTTGCTTATTGGCGGTGGAATTAAACTTTTAGCTGGAACGAAGAAAAAAGAGGGGGATACAGAATGAGGACGTGGCGTGTAGGAAGCATTTCCATGGGTGCATCACTCCTTCTCTTGGGATTGCTGTTACTTTTTACTCAACTTTTTCACATAGAAGCCTCCTTAGCTTTGTTAACATGGTGGCCTATAATATTAGTTATCCTTGGTGTAGAAATTCTGTTATATCTTTTATTTTCAAAGCAAGAAAAACCTAATGTAAAATATGATTTACTTAGTATCTTATTTGTTGGGATTATTGGGATGGCAGGTATTGGTTTTACAATTTTTACAGCAACAGGAGTTTTGGACAAATTTAATGATTGGACCACGATGGAATTAAAAACAATGGATCTCCCTGAATATGAAAATGATATTGGCAAAGATATTAAGCGAGTTGTGGTAGATGAGGCATGGCAAGGGGTACGCATTGAAGATACAAAAAATGAGGTGGTAAGTATATTTGGTACTTATCATGCCCAAACCCTAGAAGATAAGAAACCAATTACATCCGTTCAGGATTATTTATTAATCAAAGAAGTAGGGGATACATTGTATGTACAATTTAAGCCAGTACACACCCTTTCCCAACCTTTTCAGGATAGAGTTGATATGAATGCCACCCTAGTTGTTCCATCTGATTTAAAGGTGGAAGTAATCAGTGAACATAACGATAGTATTGTATCGGTAAAACAATAGTCATTAGTGGGTACAGAACAAGGCATTTTTCATAAGTCAGTCGCAGTTGATGGAAATTGCGACGTAGTGAAAACTACGGAAATACATTCCGTGGGAGCTCCTCATGTTAAGGAATCAACCGTTAAACGAAAGTATCAACCGTCGCTGCGGAGTCTAACCGATGCCTTTCCTCACGTAGGAATCACTGTTTTTCCTTCGCTAACATGATGTTTAAATAGCACTTTATAGCTCATTCACTATTACGATAGTTGCTTGGAGCGGAGGACCGTTGACTCCTGCGGGAACAGCACGAGTCCGAAGACCCCGCAGAGTGATAGATGGTGAAGGCCGACTAAAACCGTCCTTTGCGGACAACATCGGCATACCCCTTGTCGGGGCAAGGGGGCTGAGGCCGTGCCCGCGGAAAGCAACGGTACGCAGCGAAAAACAACTCAGCGCTTACGTCGCTGTTTATAGATTTCGTGTCAAAAACAACAATCTTTTAGATACAGTTGAATAGATAGCACAAAAAGCTGGAAGGATAAATTCTTCCAGCTTTTTGTATGGGTCTAAAACTAG
>NZ_JBMERP010000099.1:0-10428 GCF_049310925.1 Virgibacillus sp. DJP39
TTAATAGACAAAGCTGCAGATGAGCCACTTCAACTACAGCAAATAACAGATTTAGCGCCGTTTCTAGACGGACATACCGATGCTTTTGTTCAGGAAGCAAATATCGAACAAATAACATGGGATGCACTTCCTGGGATAGCGCCATTTGTTAAAGAAGAAACACTTGTTGCTCTTATAAATAAAGTTGGTTTAAAAGATGTTCAATTGAAATATCTAATTGGGATAGCCCCATTCTTAGGCAATCAATTAGACCCATTACTTAATGAGGTCGAGATATCTACTTTAACACCTGAAGATCTTGCAGAAATTGCCCCATTTGTAAAAAAAGAAACACTTGCATCGTTAATGGAGAGCTTAGCTAAATAACGTTTTATTCAGGCAAGGGTACAACACTAACAGGTTCGGTTAACGAGGAGAAAACATTAAATAAGACAGCATTTGGGACACAATTCACATATGGATTGGTGTCTTCTTTTTTGTTGTCATATCAATGTTTAAGACACTCATTACACTTCATAAATTTATGTGCCTTTGCTAATTACCTTGTTAAAACGCGTGTTCATTGGTTGGCTAGAATGAAATGGTATCCGTAAATAATTTATTTGATATAAATGAATACTTCGAAGGGTGTTAAAATAGATTGAAAATAGATAGCTTATTACAAACGTGCCATTTAACGTAAATATTATTTTTAAAAGAGAGGAGGAATGAATTATGTCTAATGACGAATTATCACAGAAGGATCAGGCTAAAATAGTGGAAAAGTTGACTTCCCGTCTTGATGAGATGGGTGTAGAGGAAGATTTTGACGAAGATTCATATAATCAGCTTGATGAGTGGCACAAAATGCAAGTAGATGATGCAATAACGGAATTTGCTAATGGTGCTGTTGGTTCTGACCATTGGGATTCTGATGAATAATATTTTTGATGTTAGAGTAGTGACTTATTAGTATTGAAATAGCTTTTTAATCAGAAGTATGAGGATTTTGAGAACTTGTAAGAGATATAAAATCTTTGAGATATATCTAATACAGTTATAAATATAGCAAAATTATAAAATCCAAATGACTAATTTAAACTAAAAAATCATGTTTAAGATTTTTTTCGTTATCGGGTGAGATTGCGGAAGAAGTAATACGCAATTTATATAAAAAATAGGGCAAGTAAAAAGAGGCACAGGCGTAATAAGCTGTGCGTTTTTACTTGCTTTTTCTATTGTCAATTTAAAGCTTTTTTATAAAAAAATGGCTTTGTTTTTACTCTGGATAGTCACAGAATTCAATAATAGTTCCTTCAGTGTCCACGGGGTTTAAGTAAATTAACCGTCTGCCATGCTTGTTAACACGCAAGGAATCTTCTAATGTCCGAATCCCCTTTTCCTTCAGGTTTTCAAGTGCTGTTTCAAGGTCTCTGACATGATAAGCAATATGATGGACGCCCTTTCCCTTCTGCTTTAAAAATCGCGCTATCGGGGAAGTTGTGTTGTTAGTGGGCGATAATAATTCAGTACGCTCCCCATTGATTTCCAGAATTGCAATTTCGCTTTCCACTCCTGTTGCCTCACTTTTGTATCGGTCAATTAAGTTGCCACCTAATACATGTTCATAAAAATGGATGCTTGCTTCTAGATTTCTAACAGCAATGCCAATATGATCAAGTTCATAATCCACGTACATTCTCTCCTTCATAGATAATGATTGCTCCATTCTACCATACAATTTGCTAAGGCTTTAAGTTCAGTTCTTCAAATTTTTTATTCATTAATTAGCTCCATTAGGAAAAGCTAAGAAAATGAGAGTAAAAAACTTCACATAAGGAAGGAAATCAGATTATGAAAAGGTGTTTATTTTTGGTACTTACGCTAGTATTTGTTTTGGGATTCAATGTGCCAACAGCTTTTGGTTTTGAGGGAGACTTGTTGCAATCTGAACAGGTTCGCAGCATTGTTAACGCTGAACAAATGGATGATGATGGTCTTAATAAGCATGAAGCATTAATTCGGATGCAGGCAAGGGAACTGGGTATTAAGTCAAAGGGGAAAAGTCTCCGCAGTTTAGCTGAAGAAGTGTTTGAAGCTAGAATAAATCGTGCTGCAAAAGAGTTAAGTATTAATTCTGAAGGTAAAACCATTCAAGAGCTATCAAATGAAGTACATTATGCAAAGCTTAAGAAGAAGGCGAAAGAGCTAGGAATTAAAACAGAGGGTAAAGACCCGAAAACATTAGCAATTGAAGTGTATGAAGCATTGTTAAAACAACAAGCTGACGAATTAGGAATTCAGGCTGAGGGAAAAGAATTCAAGGAACTTAGAAAAGAGGTATTTGAGAGAACAGTTAAGGATGAAGCGGATGAATTAGGAATAGATACAAAAGATAAAGATACGCACATTATAATCAAAGAAATCCATGAAAAAAAGGTAAATCTATCTGCTGAAAAATTAGGGATAGATACGAAAAATAAAAATACAAAACAACTGATTGATGAGATTATTACAGACCACTACGACAAAGCGAAAGAATTAAAACTGTTTCCGTTCGAAGAGAAGAAAAACAAATTCTATATGGGTTATCACTACAAGGATAACTAAACGTAAAGGAACCGCAACTAGCGGTTCCTTTACTCATAACTATTATTTGGTGAATCGCAGTAAATCTCCGAGAATAATGTTGTCAGAGAGATTCAATTGATTACGGGCACTTTCAAGATAAGGCAGACAGTTCTTTCTATCGATTACTTCTTTAGAGTTTCTGTCATAGCATAAATTATTTATATAAGCATAATTGCCAGTAACCATACTTCCGTCCCTAAACACAACTGGCTCACTGTTGGTCCTAGTAAATAAATTGTGACTGAATGACATCCGATTTTCAGTAGATATACCAAGTAAATGAAGTACAGTTGAGCGAATGTCTATTTGTCCCCCAATGGTATTTATTACTCGACCTTCCTGTCCGGGAATGTGAATGATAAATGGAACTTGTTGGAGCTCCAAATGGTTAAGGGGAGTATCCTTCTGGTCAAGTAACGCATGAACACCAGATTCGTACTTACTTGATATCCCGTAGTGATCACCGTAAATTACAAATAAAGTATCCTCATACATCTTTTTTTCCTTTAGTGAATTGAAAAAATCCTTGATTGCTTCGTCCTCGTATCTAACAGTCGTTACATATCTATTCACAACTTCTACTTTCGTATCAGCAGTTTCAATGAATTGATCCTCTTCATCCAGTAAAAAAGGAAAGTGGTTAGACAATGTTATAAACTTTGCACTATAGGGTTCAGGAAGAGTAGACAATTGCTTGATAGACTGTTGGAAAAAGGGTATATCCTTAATGCCATAGTTAATCGAGTTTTCTTTTGTTACATTGTAATACTTTTTCGAATAAAAGTGATCATAACCAAGCGTGCGATACATTTGGTCCCGATTCCAAAAGTCGGACTCGTTTCCGTGAAAGACAACTGAAGTATAACCAGCAGATTTCTTTAAAACAATAGGGAGTGATTGAAAGGTATTTTCAGGACGACGTACAAAAACAGAGCCACTAGGAAGTGGATATAGGGCTGTATCTACCATGAATTCTGCGTCCGATGTTTTTCCCTGGGATGTTTGGTCGTAAATATTGGAAAAATAAAAGCTATCTTTTATTAAATTGTTTAAAAAAGGCGTTATTTCTTCTCCATTAACGGTTTGATTGATCACAAAGTTTTGTGTAGACTCCAAGCTGATGATTACTACGTTTTTTCCTTCTGCAATACCAAACAAGTCTGATTTTTTGGGTGGTTTAGCTTGAATGAAATCATTGACTGCCCCAGCATCTTGTTTATCTGATGTTAATTTTTCAAAGGGTGCTTTTATTCCATACAATAAATTTCCAAACTGGTAGTTATAAATACCTAGAGATTTCACAAGCTGATCCCGATCATAGCTGGTATTCAGTAAATGTGGGTTTTGAAATACCGCCAGACTTATTGTCAATGCAATTAATCCAATGCTAGTTAAGGCATATTTTCTTCTTCCAGGTCGATGTATGTTAACCTTCTTTTTTTTCATAGAAAGGATAACGAAACCTATCACAAAAATATCTCCAATTATTAAACAATCATATGGAGAAATTAATTCGAACGTACTGGCTCCTAAGCCACCTACATTACTAATTTGCAGTAGAACCGAGACAGTGACGAAATCGATATAAAAACGATAATAAAGTAAATTGGCATACAATAGACCTGTAATCAAACTATAAATAACGAGTAAGTTAATTGGACGAACCCGTTTAGTGAATAGGAAACTGAAGCCGATAAATAACATAAGAGTGCCAATTGGACTAATAATGAGCAGTACGAAGTCCAACCAGGTCATTAGTGTAAAGTCAAATCCAATAACTGTTACTAGAATTGTTTTTATCCATAATAAGATGACCGTGGTAGCTATAAGATGGTTACTTAAATAGGTGGTTAGTTTTTTCATTAACTCGTTACCTGTTCTTTCATAAGCTGGTTAAAATAATGTGTAGTGGTATGAATAGCTTTCATGACGTTTGCCTGCTTCTGTTCGCCCATCAGGGCAATCTGAAACCAATTTCTCTCTAGTAAATAGCCACTTTCATAGCTCACATGGATTCCAAGGGTTATTAAATGGTCACCAAAACTTTTTGATGACAGTTCCTTTGGCAAACTGACTGTTATTACTCCTGGAGAATAACCTTTTCCTCTTAACACTTTCATTCCAACAGATCTAAATTCCTGACAAACTCTATCAGCAAGTTCTTTTTTTGGTATGGAAGGATTATTTAAAGCGCTTTTTAATGCCATTAATCCATTGGATGAGTGTGTAAAGGGAATGCTGTTATTTTTTTGATAGCTACCTATATCCAAATAACCTGGGATTCTTTTGTTTGGTGAAATCTGATCACGATGAAACACAATTGCTATTCCAGGATAAGAAGCAATCCCCTTACCACTAACAGTAGTTGCCAGATAGACATCAGATAAATCTACATCAGTCACTCCAACAGAACTGCATGCGTCTATACAAAGACCTACATGGTATTTACTGCAAATCTTTTTTAATTCCTTTAATGGATACATGTAGCCAGTCGACGTTTCACAATGAACAGTCCATAGCCACTGAATAGCAGGGTTATCTTTTAAACAACTTTCTATTTCCTCCATAGTAATAATCGTATTCCAATCTTTCTGTATCTTTTCAAAAGGAAGACGCCATCTATTTCCATGGTCAATTAGACGTTCACCAAATTCACCATTTGATAGAACCAGGCCTTTGGTGTCAAGAGTGGACAATTGCGCTGCAACCATATCATTGGCAAGCGTGCCAGTTCCTACAGCTAGCTCTGCATAATTCGCTTTGGTTAGTTCGCATAATTGAGTTTGTAAGTCCTCCATCGCTTTTTGTAAGGTTGAAGAACGATGGGAAACAGCGGGTTCCTTCCAGGCATTTTTGACACTTTCACATAGTTCTACAGGACCTGGAAGAAAATTTTGATGAGGGTTCCTCTCCTTCCGCTGCATCAATCGTTGAAAAACCTTTGATGACCGCTCAAAGTTCTTCTTCGTTAGAAACATTGGCTGGAAAGGTGCCTCATCCGAGCCAACAATCGGACCAAATGGTTGAAAGCCAATGTGTTTGTATAGCTTTGTCTGTTGCATGGTTCCAGAAATTAAAGCAACCGCGAAACCTTTCTCTAAACAATAAGAGACCAACCGTTCACACAAACCATAAAAAATTCTTCCACCACGATAGGAATCTTTTATTGAAAGTAACCTTACTTCACAGGGGACAGACTCTGAGGGGAAATATTCATCGAGATTATCAAGCTTTTGGTCTAATGAAAATGGTCTGTTTTCCCTGACGCAAATCATACCCACCACTTCATCTTTTCTTTTAGCAATTACGTATGTATTTTCATCGTTAAAACGATCAATAAGTTTTCTTTCCTCATTTAATGCGTGTTGCGGTATCTCTTCGGCAAATGTTTCATAATTCAGTCGATATATTTGTTCCATTTCATTATTTGTTTCAGCAATTTTATAAGTAATTAATGTAGAATCTTTCATGTTAATCCTCATTTCTATGAACTAGAATTACAATCAGCAGCATAATTATGAATAAAAAAGCTAACATAAGCTTGGATAGAACAATCAGGACTACTGGGATAGTGCTGAGAGCAATAAGCCCAACTACTATAAAGTTCCTTTTAATCCTCAAACCGATCAGCAGGGTTCCACCAACGATTAGAAGGGTAATTGGAACAAGCGCTAAAGCAACAGCAAGATATACCACTACCCCTTTACCGCCAGAAAATTGCAATTGGACTGGCCAAATATGTCCAATTAAAACTGCAAGACCCATCAAATATAAGAGGACTCCATTTATATCAAATATAAACGCTGCGGTAAGTAGCGGAACAATAGTCTTTAGTGCATCAATAATAACAGTATAAATAAAAGCAGAACGCCCAAACACCCTGCCTGCGTTTCTTGCCCCGGCGTTTGAACTACCCAGGCTTCTAACATCTTGATTCGATAGTTGCTTTCCAACATAGTAGGCACCATTTAAGCATCCAAATAAATAAGAAGCAACTAAAAAAATAATTTCTGACAGAGGTCCCACTCCTTATTTTCTATATCTTTTAGAAAGCATTGATTTGTTCAAATTATAACACTATTTATAAGGCTATTAAAAGAAGATTTTTGTAAACTGTGGAAGTGAAAAACCACCCTCCCCATCATTGTTTAACAAAGGGAGAGGATGGTTTTCATTTTCACCATTAAAGCCTGGTGGTAAACCAAGTTATCTATTCTTCCGCTCCAAGGTCAATCCCTAGCGCTACAAGTGACTGGTTGATTTTCCATACATAATAAAGGTGATGAATCAGATCACGATGGGACTCGTCTCTACTTGGGGCAAGCTGCTCAATTTGTTCACGTTCTTCCTTTAAGGTATAAACAGTGCCGGATACTGCATCTCCTTTGATAAGCTTACCAACCAGATCGATGTTGTGCCCTAGCTTTTCCTCCACAGTTTTAAAGACCTGTATGAGTTCTTCAGGATAATCAAAATTCCCTCTAAAAGCTGAAGCCACTAAATGTTTTGCATAATAATTAATTGCTGTCAAAATAGTAATCCAACGTGCTATACTTGATCTGCTTATTGTTTCAGGTCGATTCATTAGCGGGCTCGCCTCGTCTTCGATGGTTTGAAGACTTTGATCCAGTGTAAAAGCATCATCAGCCAGACCTTTTACATAAACGTCTTCTCGAAAACTCCTAACATAATTGGTTACGTAAGGTTTTAACTCAGTTAAAAAGTCATCAATACTATCAGCTACTTTGTCTTTTGTTTTTTTAGGGAAAATCACAGCTACTACACAAACAGCAATAACAGCGCCAGCAATTGTATCAATGACACGTGCTCCAATCAGCTGAAGGGTGATGCCATTTAACAAAATATCATACATAAACGCGATCAGCATTGTGATAAACATGCTCATTAGTGTATAGGAAACTGTTAACAGGTAAAAGGCGAGGAAGATAACCAGAAACAGTAGTATTAATTCAATTGTTGAGTGACCAGCAAGAAGTTTTGCAAGGCCAAAACCTATTACTGCACCAATTAGTGTTCCAAGTGAACGCTGAAACCCTTTTTTATAGGTCCTGCCAACCGACTCGGTTCCAAGCAATACAATAAACACTGTCAGAACTACCCAATATGGTTGTGTAGGTGAAATTACTTGACCAACTAAAATGGCAATAGTACCAGCAACAAGTGCCTGATAAGCTTTTTTTGTTGAGGGTTTTAATTGTTTGTCGTCATCATCCGAAGTATCATCATTTTCGCCGTCAGTGTCCTCCGAATCGTTCATTGTGGAAGTGTTTTTATCGTTCATGGCTTCCTGAATGCTAACTGCACCTTCAATTACGTGATTTGCAATCGATTCGATTCGACGAACAAGAAATATCCATCCCGCGGGTTTTGTGTCCTGGCTTAATAGATCCCTTACTGCGAGACGAATTCCTTGTACCGCAAGCTCTGCTTCTTCCAAATCATGTTTATCATAGTTTTGAGAGAGTACTCTTGCGTTGCGAAGACTTTTAATTACCCAGATTAATAATCTTCGCAATTCTTCTATCTCTAATGCATCGGCTTTTTTTAAATTTTGAATTGCGTCTGTTAGTGTTTCAATTAGCATACCTGTGTCAAATATATAAAGACGCACTTGTGCGGTATCAAGTCCTGGCCAGATTTTTTTGACATCCTGTGCTTTAAGGTCTCCAGAAACAACCCTGCCATAATTCCGAAGTTTGCGGACGTTTTTCCTGAGTAGTTTGATTTTTTCAGCACTTGGGTTACTATCATTTATGCCACTTATTAAAATATCGAATATTAAATTACTTTGAATATGAAAGGAGCGGATACTTCTTCTTAAAATTTGTGCGGAATCTTTAAACAGAATGAAATTATATACGAATGCATAAAATACCCCGAGACCGATGCCTATGTAAAACCATGGTAATTGGCTTGGTGAAAGGTTTAGAACAGAAGAAATATAAACAGTGAAAAACCCAATCATACAAATAGAGAAATATCTTACATTAAACCGGGATAAGTAAAAGGCGGCGAACATAATGACTATCATTAGTGCGTCAACATAGTACGTATTTCCAGCAAGTAATGTGCCACTCGTAATACCAATTACAGCAGAAACACCTAGGAGTGGTGTTGTTAGCTGCTTAGCTTTTTTCGTTTCATCTAAGACAATCATGATTCCCATTAAACCAACCATACCTGAGACAATTGCAGGTGTTAAACTATCATGTCCAGTTGCACGTAATAAGAAAAGAGTTGTAAAGACAGCGGACATCAGGCTAATCGTTGCTTTACCTGCTTTTAGAAATCGAATTCTGCCTGGGTCTGAAGCAAGTAATCTTCCAATCCAGTGATGTTTAATATGTAAATTTCCCATTTGTGTTATCACCCACTTCGGTGTTAAGTTTAATATTTTAAAGATCGTTGATTCAAGGAACGAATCGCAAGGAGAGAATGGAACCTCTTTTAAAGAAGTTTTATCTTATAGTACCATTTGTAAACTAATCTACCAAACAGGTTATAGATTAATGTGTTTTGAGTATTGATTTAAAGGGAAATTTGATTAGGCGTCGAATATATAGTGTGTAGCAATTTTTTACATAAATATTTAGGGTTACGTGCGAATTATAAACATAATAAGCGAAGGTCCTGAATAATTTAGTATCTTAGGAGGTAATGAAAAGATGATTGTTAGTAATGATTATGTAGTAAAGCAGGATGTAACTTATGTGAAAGAAACAGATAGTTTAGAGCACGCACAATCAGTTTTAGGCAATTCCGGTTTTCGCTGTATTCCTGTTCTTGATGAAACAGAGAGCAAGTTTGTAGGTAACATTTATAAAGTTCATATTTTAGAGAATGAACTCGAATTGAATGATTCAGTTGCAGAACTTGTAACGGATAAAACTGGTTCAGTCAATGAAGACGATGCTTTCTTTAAAGTGTTTTCTAGCATTAAAAAACTCCCATATTTAGCTATCTTAAATGAACATGAAGAGTTCCTGGGAATATTAACACATGCAAACGTAATATCTGTGCTGGAAAATGCATGGGGAGTAAATAATGGCAGTTATTCCCTGACAATTGGTACAGTTGAATATGCAGGTGCGTTACAGAAAATGTTGAAAATAGTTAACAGGTATTGCAATGTACAAAGCGTTATCTCGCTTAACAACGACTCTAAGTATGCGAGAAGAGTTTGTATTGTATTACCTAAGGATGTTGGAATGAAAGAGGTAGAACAAATTAAGAAAAGCCTATACAAAAATAACTTCCAGGTGACAGATGTCGAATCATTAAACTAAGGGCCAATAGGGCTCTTTTTTTTGAGGGGAAATTGCTGGTAGATACATAAATAGAGGTTTTTTTGTAAAAGATTGTTGTTTATGACGCGAAATATATAGAATGTGACGTATGCGCGAGTTGTTTTCCGCTGCGGACCGTTGCTTTCCGCGGGCACGGCCTCAGCCTCCTCGAGAAAATCACTCTGCGGGGTCTTCAGACTCGTGCTGTTCCCGCAGGAGTCAACGGTCCTCCGCTCCAAGCAACTATCGTAATAGTGAATGAACTATAAAGTGCTATTCATCACGTTAGCGAAGGAAAAACACGAAGACTCCTGGAGCGACCGAGCATAGGTCGTAATATATAGCGGGTGGGATTCCCGTCGAGTAAGAACTAGCCACTCACTCGTAGCGAGTCTTGGAGGGCAGGTGGTAACACACTGCCTTTAAGCGTAGACAGCTAGGTGATGGGCCGTAAGCCAAGCGGTTGAAGGGATTGAGCTCCGAAATTCGTACAAACGGGAAGGCCGATGCG
>NZ_JBMERP010000100.1:0-10238 GCF_049310925.1 Virgibacillus sp. DJP39
TAATCATGGTTTCCAAGAAGGGCAAAGGTGGGTATATTAGATTTAGATAATGGTTCCAGAAAGTCCATAACCTTCTTCATTTCAGCCTCCCTGTTACCTACAGAGTGGTAAACGTAATCTCCTAATAGTAACACTGCACTCGGTTCCATCTCTACAACTCGTCCTACAACACGTTTAACGGTGGAGGTATTATCCATCCACATACCCACCTGTCAGGTTCAGTAAGTCATTTCAATCAAAGCAAAGAAAAGAGAATGAGCCTATTAAAAATGTATAGCTCCAGTGAAATAGAAACGATGCAGGGTAGACGTCCTTATGACGTCTACCCTTATCTGTTTAGTTTTTATGTAAAAAAATAAAAATGTAAATATTTCCAAAGGGTTAAATTAAGCTTAAATGTTCCGATAAAAGATATAAGCAAATCTATTATACAAACTTGGGGGAACGATACTTAATGCAAAAGCAAAGCACAATAACTAACCAGATAAACGGAGACATAGAATTATGGAAAAAGAAAAAAATAAAGTGGACATTGAAGAAAAAAATATCGCTACTAATTGTCTGTGCAACACTATTTAGTTTACTGATGGGTGCTCCAATTTCATATATTCAAAACCTTGTTTTAGATTCTGGTGCACTGGAGTTCTTAGATGAAGGGATTAATACTATAGTACAAACTTATTTTACAATTATTGTAAATTTAATTATTATGATTGTATTTGTTATGTACGGTTTAAAAAAGTTTGTGGAACAACCGATCAACAAAATGATGCAGGACCTTGAAGAGATACAAGGTGATGAGATAGATTTAGGGAAAAAAGTATCGGTGAGCACTAATGATGAGTTCTCACTATTGTCGTCATCCTTCAACAGTATGTTATCAAATTTAAATCAAGTCATTAAATTGGTGAGTGATGTATCCACTCATGTGGCTACTACATCAGAGGAAATGGCAGCTGCTTCAGAAGAAGTATCAGCTTCTGGTAAAGATGTAGCACAAAATATTCACCAATTAGCAGAAAAGGCAGAAGAAGGTAATGTTGCTGTAAAGGATGTGTCTGAGGCTCTAACAGACCTTGCTTCCCTTATCCAAACAGCCCAAAATAAAGCGGAAACTGCGAATGAACACTCTAAAATAACCTATCACTCTGCTTATGAGGGTAAAGAAACAGTAGTAGATGTAATAGAGAAAATGGGTAACATTAAAGAAAGTACAGAAGAGACAAAGCAGTTGATAGGACAATTAGATAAATACTCTAATGAGATTACAAAAATCACAGAAATGATAACAGGAATTGCTGAACAAACCAACCTGTTAGCACTGAATGCAGCGATAGAAGCAGCACGTGCTGGGGAAGCTGGAAAAGGATTTGCTGTCGTAGCGAATGAAGTACGAAAACTTGCTGAACAATCTACAAAAGGTGCTGAAGATGTTTCTGAATTGATAAAAAAGATTACAGTAACGACATCAAAAACTGTTGAGGCGAACACCAATAGTCAGAATGAGGTTGAAACAGGTGTTGCAGCAGTACAGAAGGCAGGAAATGCATTAGAAAAAATAGTGGAAGCAGTGAATGAAACTGAAAAAGCTATTAATGAAATTGTGAAAATCACTAATGAAGAAGTAACCACTTCCGAAAAAATGACTAGTTTAATGTATACGGTAGCCTCTTTTGTTGAGGAATCAGGGAGCAGTACCGAAGAGGTATCAGCTGCCACTGAAGAAACGTCAGCATCTATGGATACCATTGCAGAAAGCTCAGAACAATTAAATGAATTGGGTGCCGAATTAAAACACTCCGTCAAACAATTTAAAATTGATGCAGAAACAAAAGATAGTAAACATTTATAGAAAGATTTTGTAATATAAGGGCCTCTTTCTGTTAAAAGGAAAGAGGCCCAATTGATTTTCACCAAAACGGAATCCCATTTAATGGTATTATTTTAAGCAGAAAGAAAGTATAAACACTTTCTTTCTGCATAAGTGCAACTAAGGCTTTCGCCATATAGCTTGGTGATAAGCCAAGTTTTCTAATCTTAATTGTAGAGTCCAAACCTTCTGTTAATTATGGTATAGTAAAGGGATAGTAAATAAATTTTTGGGGTGAATATATGGATTTAGGTACAATCCAGAATAAAGTTAAGGGACATACTTCCACTGTTCTTGGAAGTGAAAATTTTTCAAAATACGCTGTCCTGCTGCCTCTCATTCAAAAAAAAGACGATGTTCATATACTATTTGAAATTCGCTCACAAAACTTAAGAAGGCAGCCTGGAGAAATTTGTTTTCCTGGAGGAAGAATGGAAGAACAGGATCCTACCGACCAGGTGACAGCTATTCGAGAAACTGAAGAAGAACTGGGAATTAGCTCAGAACAAATTTCAGATGTTTCCCCGCTGAATTACTTAGTTTCCCCATTTGGAATGATTGTTTATCCACATGTGGGTTATATTGAGGGATTTGAATTTATCAAGCCAAATACCGCAGAAGTTGCGGAAGTATTTACTGTTCCACTCTCCTTTTTTTTAAACACACGACCAAAAATTCATTCTGTACATATTAAAATGGAACCAGAGGAGAACTTCCCGCTGCATCTTATTGCAGGTGGTGAGAATTACAATTGGCGGACAGGCAAAATAGATGAGTATTTCTACACTTATGAGGATAAGGTCATCTGGGGTCTCACCGCAAAAATTCTCTCGCACTTTGTTGACTTAATCGCAGAAAAAAAGTGATGTTTCTTTTTATATAGGAAACATCACTTTTTTTAGTTTCAGAAAGTATAAATGAAAGTTTGTCTGATTACGGCCAAGGAAATGTACCAACGCTGACATACTTTTTACCACTAAATGACAAGAAGTGTACCAGTAAATGACAGGCGATTACCACCTCACACCTTCTGGATGATTAAAGTTAAAAAGTCATACGTATATTGAATTATAAATGTTATACTTGTTGTACTTATTTGATTGATTTTCAATAAAGCTAATCTTCCGCAAAAGGGCGCATTTCTTGAGCAGAAAAGGCGCCTTATCTTTATTTTTTGACAAGTTTAGAACTTACACCTTATTACATTTCGATTGTGGAATAAAGGCTGTATCAAATGACCATACTGACTGGAAGGAAATTAAGAGATTTATAGTATGGGAGTGTGAAAAGTATGTTGTTGTCGGAAACATGGGAAAAGTACAAATCTGATAAAAGAATTGAAGGTTATTCCTCTCTTACATTAAAAATGTATGGCTTTCAATGTAATCTTTTAAGGCGTTATTTCGGTGATATTAGAATGGTAGATGTTACAACGGAAAAATTGAAACAATATCTAGGCGAAGCTGGAGAACATTTAAAGCCTTCCAGCTTAGGTCATCGTGTACGATTCATTAAGTCATTGTTTAAATGGGCGCACGAGGAAGGCTTTATCTTAAAAAATCCCGCTGCAAAATTAAAAGAACCTAAGTTAGGGAAGCGAATTCCAAAGTTTCTTTCTGAACATGAAATTGAGCATCTTCGTGAAGGATGCCATACACTGATGGAGAATGCTTTGTTTGAATTTTTTTTATACGACTGGCTGCCGGATTGGAGAAGTCGCGAAATTAAACCGAGACGATATTAATTTCGCAGGAAACTCAGTAATTGTGCATGGTAAAGGTGATAAGGAAAGGGAAGTATATTTTAATGTACGTTGTGCAATTTGGCTGAAAAGATATTTAGATGAACGTGACGATGATGAACCCTGTTTATTTGTCACAGAGCGTAATCCTAAAAGACGTATGAGTATAGATTCCTTGAGGTATATTGTTAAACGTATTTCTAACCGTGCTGGAATCAACAAGATGATTCATCCACACCAATTACGTCACAGTTATGCCACACACATGATTGACAATGGTGCGCCTTTAGAGGTAATTCAAAGCCTGCTTGGTCATGAAAAGAGTGAAACGACAAGAATTTATGCCCATCTTAGTGGGAAATTAAGATATCATTTTTATAACAAGTATTTTTAAAGGAAAACAGGAAAAAGTGAATTCGTAAACCTTAACATCCTTATTTAAATGGTGTAATGATGTCCGGGACGACTTTAAACTGTGTTATAATAAATAGAAAGAATCTTTTGAGGTGATCAAAATGAGTGCGTTAAGCAAAAATGTAAAACAAGAACTCGCAAATGCATTGGATGATCAAAATGAGGCTTTGTTTGTGGCCGATGGAAAACTGTTCTCCCTTGAAGTGCATAATACGGATTCAGCAGATGAAAGCCTTGGCAATTTGGAACAGGAAATTGAATCATACCCGGAATTAAAAGACTCGCTCCAGCGTTTTCTTGATAATCCAGACATGAAAAGGTATACCGCAAAGGAATTAAAGGAGCTGCGGTATGACCAAAGAGGATAACCAGAAATTTTTGGTTCATTTTACAGAAGAGTTTAACAGGTGTTTGGATCAAATCCAAGCCTTCTTTGCAGAGCAAGGAGAAGCTGTGCTTGAATGGTGGTTTGCTAAAGAAGATAACATGATTGATGAAATTGATCATCTGTTATCTTCTTTTCCATATGCTGGAAGGATGGTTGAGCAGGGGTCTTTTAAAGGTTTGCGTTGCCTTACATACGGAAAAGGCCGCCATCGAATGCTAAATTATGTGGTTTTTTATGCAGTTTATGAAAATGAAAAAGATATTGATGTCATTAACATTTTACCATCCCGTTCAAAGCGAAAACGAATAAAATAGTTCATGAATCGGGCCATTTTGTTGAAGATCAGTAGGCGTTTTTGTGATGGATTTCGAAGTTTAATAATGCTTTTAAACATAAAAAATACTGGGGAATAATCGACAAAATAAACACCGAGTCCTGTTAAAAACGCTGTGTATTTAATGCTATCCTCTACATTTATTAATTCACCTAGCTTAATAATGACTCAATATCCAGTACAGTATCAATAATTGCAGTTGGTTTTTGTATAGAAGTTGGTATCACTTTTTTATTGTTTATCCAGATTGTAGACATACCTACATTTATGGCTCCTTCAATATCTGCTGTCCAATTATCACCCACAAATAATGCCTCGTTTGGTTCTGTGGCAAAGTGATTTATAGCTAATTTAAAAATTTGAGGGTGTGGTTTAGAATAACCAACTTCTTCAGAAATAAAGACTGATTCTACTGGGAATATATCGTCCATTTTTAATTTGATCACCTTTTTATAACAGGTATCATATGCGCCATTCGTAATTATACCAAGCTTATACGTATCTGATAACCTCTTGAGCATGTTATTAATTGTATGTGTGGGTTTTATAAGCTCTAGGTATGTTAAATTAAATAAATCACTAAAATTGTTAGCATTTTCTTTCGATACGGTGATTCCGAAGTCATCTAATGCTTTCATTAATCGCAATTGTCTATACTCATTAAATGTTGTTTTTTGTTGCCACAAACTATCACTATAATACTTAAATCGCTGAAATAGACTTTCTGTCTCTATTGCACAAGTTATAGGATGAAGTCTCATTGTTTCTTTCATTCCCTCTGTCCAAAACAGTTCAAAATTAAATAAGGTATCATCTAAATCAAATAATATTAATTTTATTCTATTCACTTTTTCCAATTCTCCCTGTATAACAAAATTCTATTGGTTTTTATTCATGGCAAAAATGTGTGAAATGTTACTTTCAATATCAATGGACTTTACTACAAGAGAGACTTTATTTTCTACATTTAAGGTTTCCCAATAAAACGCCGCTGTTTGTTCAATGCTGTCGTAAAGCTCAACAACAAATGGTTCTCCTGAGAAGGATGGTAATGGATCTCCATCTGAAGCATAAGTATGTATACAGTGTCCAAGTCCAGGTAATCCTTTTTCGTAATCATAAAATTGACGTAAACAGTAATTTGGATTATTATTAAATGTTTTTAATATAGATAATTGATAAGCTGGGTTGTCCTTATTCATATTTATTATTCCAGATATTCGCGGTGTGAAATTGGGTGAATCAGGCTCAAACGTCCTACTTTTCAGTGCGGTTTCAAATGATCTTTTATTTCTGAGAGCTTCATAAATTGTATCGGTTTGGTCTCCATTTGAGACGATATGGTAATTCTGATAAAACTTTATAGGATAGTAAATGATTAAAGACGGATCTACTAATTTTTCTTTGTCGAATGCCTCTGTCTTAACGAACCCTTCTTCATCAATAAAAATCCTATTCCGGCTATTTTCACTTCTACCCATTATCCAATAGACTTGTATATATTTCTTAGAATTTGGACTAAGACCAGTTATGATACCCCGTCCCGGATATGAAATGTTTTTCAGTTGGTTAATGTTGTTTTTACATAAGCTAGTTAACAATGAATACACCCCTTTAAAAAAGCATTTGACAGTAACTGTCAAATGCTTTGCCCAGGCGAACGGCTGTAAAAAGAATGCGCTTCCTTGTGGTATTCCACTTTTCGCCAGTCACACATTCAAAAGTCTAATTATATTATCTACATTCTAGCAGATAATTCATAAAAGAAAAACCATAGTTACTCAAACGGGGCGCGTTTGTGAAAGATCAAGAGCCTAATTTCTCGCTTAAAGAAGGAGTAATTAGGCTTTTTTGTCCTTCATTATTTTAAATATTACCCTATTGGTAAATGCGGTGGCAACAAGTGGTAAACCTTGTGGTAAACACTGGTAAAAAAGATGGCAGAAGTGGTACATTCTTACAGCCGTAATCAGTTTGTCCAGTTTTAGCGCCCAGCAACTAGCAAACCTCACACTCCTTCACTACGATAAGTCAACATCGGATCGTGCCTCACCATGTTTCCTTTATCTCATTGCAGAGTGCTCAAATTTGTACGTTGCTAAACGGGCGCTTGGGCTTTTCTTAGTTTAGGAAATTTATATCATTAGAATTTCCTTAATATCATCATCTGTAAGGCTGGACGGCACTTTTTCATCAGGGTTGATAATTTCTTCAACAAGATGTCTTTTTTTATCCTGAAGTATATTTATTTTTTCTTCGATGGTTCCACGAGCAACCAGCTTGATGACGTGTACTTCACTGGTTTGTCCAATCCTGTGGGCACGGTCAGCAGCTTGTTCTTCGACTGCCGGATTCCACCAAATATCATAGAGAATAACGGTATCTGCCCCAGTGAGATTAAGACCAGTTCCGCCTGCCTTTAAAGAAATCAGGAATAAATTGCTTTCTCCGGCATTAAATCGGTTGCTGATTTGAAGACGTTCTTTTGATGGGGTCTGTCCGTCAAGGTATAGAAAAGATAACCCTTGAATGGACAATTGTTTACCTATCAGCTGCAGCATTTTCGTGAACTGTGAAAAGATTAATACCCTTCTCCCTGAAAGTCGTGCTTCCTCGATAATACGCATTAGCTGTTCAAATTTAGCTGAACTTCCCTGATAACCGTCTACGAACAGTGCCGGGTGGCAGCATATCTGCCTGAGTCTGGTCAATCCAGCAAGGATTTTGATTCGATTTTTTCGAAGTGTATCTTTATCCAAATGTTTCAATGTATCATGTCGAAGCTTTGCCAGGTAAGCTGCATATAATTTCTTTTGCTCAGGAAGCAATTCAACTGAATCCGTTGACTCACTCTTTTTAGGAAGCTCTAAAAGTACATCTTCTTTCAACCTGCGAAGTAAAAATGGGCGAATTCTTCGGGCAATCTTTTTCCTTGAAAGATTACTGTATTCCTTTAAACCCTGGAACAGCTCAGGGAAGATAACGTGAAAAATTGACCATAGCTCCTCCAGTGAATTCTCAACTGGTGTACCTGTTAAGGCGAAGCGGTTTGTAGCCTGTATCTTTTTTACAGCTCGTGCAGTTTGTGTAACAGGGTTCTTAAAGGCCTGGGCCTCGTCAAAAAAAACAGTATGAAAGGATTGTTTTTCAAACCACTTGATATCTGCGCGCAATAGAGGATAGGAGGTGATTACCACATCACTGTTCATAATTTGTTTTTGGAGCTTTATCCGTGCTTGTTTATTACCATCGAGTATGGAAGCTTGTACAATAGGAGCAAATTTGCTGAATTCATCCAACCAGTTATAGGTTAACGATGAAGGGCAAACAATCAGGACTGGGATCTTTTTCTCTCGGATGAGAGAAAGTTCAGACAAAGTAAATGTAATACTCTGCAATGTTTTACCAAGTCCCATATCATCTGCAAGAATACCCCCAAATCCATAGCTGGCAAGCTTCTTCATCCATCTGTATCCGTCTTTTTGATAGTCTCTCAGTACATGATCTAAATTATTAGGGATGTTAAATTCTATGCTTTCGGGATTGCGAATGCTATCAAGAAATTGACGAAATGAATCCTCAAACGTAAACACATTATCCCCATTAGTAGAATCTAGGAGCCGAAGTCCCTGTACTATAGGCAAATTCAATCCGTTTTCAAGGTCCTCATCCTGAACCGGAACGGCATTAAAAAACCGCTTTATTTCCTCAAACTCCTTAGTCTCAAGTGATAGTAAGGCCCCATCCCGTAAACGATAATATTTCCTCTTTTCCTCGATTGCTTCTAAAATCTCACGTATATGTTTTTCAGGAATACCATCCATTTCAAATTTAAATTCCAGCCAATTTGTTCGCTCCCGTTTAACCTTCACACTCACCTTTGGTTTAGCCGGGGCTTTTGAAATTCGATTTCTTACTGCAGTGGTCGCATAGACTTGTACTAACTTTTGCAGTTTTGGTAGGACATGGTATAAAAACTCATATTCGAGCATTTCATTATGCAAAAAATACCCGCCATCCGTCTTGCCAAATGAAATTTCCTCCATAAGATTCAGGATATTGGATTCTTTCTCTTCATCTCTGAAAAGTACAGTCTGAGAAAATGACTCACTATTTTCTAATGGGTTGATGACACTGTTGCCATAATGAAATTCTATACCAGCAAGGAGTCGATTTTTAACTCGGTCCAAGTAAAGTTTCGCGGTCAAGGGTGTTTCTACAAACTGATTTGAAATTTCTTTAGGCAGCCGTATATTACCTAGCCTTTTTAAGCTTGGGACAACTTTCTCTATAAATAAACCAGCTTGATCCTGAGATATTGGAATCAGGTCTGCCTCTGATCTATTCACCATCTGTTTTAGTTCAAAAAGTCTTTTGCAGTCACTACTTTCCAGCTTAATTAGCTTTCCATCAACTAAAACACAGCTGTATGCGTCCAACACAATCATCTTGTTTAACCCCTCTATCTTCAAGAGGAAGCCTGTGTTTTCTGATTCCTTCACGTCAAACTGTAAAGAAAGGGGACTGTCTGATAAGTGAAGGCCATTATATACATTTCCGTGATAAGCAAGCTTCACGGATGGTGCTTTTATTAGTAGAGGAGCGACTTGTGCCCACGAAGAAGGCGGAATAAGCAGGCTATGATTACTGAACATAAGGTCTGATTCTTCAGAAAGACCATTCACATATACCTTTTCATCAACGATCACTTGTGTAAGCTTTTGAATAACTGCGTCTGTTTCTTCTTCAAAGCAATGGATTGCTGGATCGAAAATTGGCAAGCCTTTGCTTCTAGTACTGCCTTGGGCTTGTCCCAGAAAATCACGGGTATGCTGCACTTTAGTTTGTTCAATTTGTATTTCCAATTCGATTAAATAATGTCCATTGCCTATGTGTATAGGCTTACAGGTGAACACTGCATCCACTAACTCTCTCTCTTCAAAATGAAACTGCTTTGAACTTAATCGTGCCGGCCTGTCTGTGAAAAGATTAATTAAGTCTTCTGAAAGTACCTGGTTATTTGACTCAGCCTGAGAGTTCTTCTGTTTAGAAACTGCAAGTAGAACTGCAGCTATATGCTGGCATTTATTTTTAAATGAAGGCAGTGTGGGGCAGCTGCATTGTGTATGAAATCCATCCTTATCATTTTTTTCAACAGTGACATGGAAATCTTCTGTTCCTGTTACAACAGCCTCACATTTGTCCGGACTGTAGCTTTTAAAAGTCACCTTGTTCGCACGATAAAAAGAGTCTCCTCTTTTAAAGGAGACAATACCGCACATATTTTTAATAATAGTTTGATCTATATCTATATCCAAATGCCTCGCTCCTTCGTAAGGACATTCTGCTAAATTAGTTAGATTTCTGCTACCACGATTGTACCATACGCTAACGTTTTTTCTTATATGTAACGCTTCTGAAGAGTTTTGATAAGTTAGTATAAATAATATTACCTCAATGGAAAATACTAAAGTTAGTATAAGAAAACGGG
>NZ_JBMERP010000101.1:0-10186 GCF_049310925.1 Virgibacillus sp. DJP39
TAATAATGGCCATATTAAAATAGAAAAAGGAACAGACGGCGGACCTGCACATGTCTCAATAGAACAGGTAATCAGTGATGTCCCAACCATTGCAATCGATTTTAATGGGAAATCCATTGCAATTAATCCGATATTTCATGTCAACGATCATAAAGTAACAAAAGACTATACCCTAAAGGATAATGACGTATTAGTAATAACTCAAGTAAAAACAATTCAAGACTTTCTTACTGCTCGAAGCTCTGAAAAGCTTCAAATGATGCAGCCATTTGTTGTTTACCTCAACAAGCAAAGGTTTGAAATTAAATCCGCGGAATCACAGCTTATTTTAAACGGAGAAACAGCTACTCTAAATTATAAACTCAAAAATGGTGACTCACTAACAATACGAAGCGCCGGTACACCAACAGTTTCTGATTTGATAAATCAAACAGAAAAAAAGATGACTGAATCTATTAAAATAATATTTAACGAAAGCGCCATCCATCTACAACAAGACTTGATACGCGTTAGCCGAAACAACCTACAACTAAGCGAAACTACCAAATTGAATCCAGGCGACCACTTAGAAGTAAAAGAACAAACAACAAAAGCCTTTATATTTCAAGATGTATTTAAGTATGTTGACATTGATATGGCAAAAGTAACTACCAATTTCCAGCTTTATAAAAACAATCAAGTAACAAGCTTTGATGAACAAATCAAGGATGGTGATACATTAAAAATCAGCTTTTAGATTAACGTTCGTTCAGGTTATTTTTCACCATACTAGTTTCATAGAAGACAATTTATAAGACAGAAAAGGGTAAGAGCAATACTCAGCTCCTACCCTTTCTCCATTTTATTTCTGTCTACTTCTTTTCTAATTCTTCAGCTGCTTCTTCAATAGCCTCTGCAACCTCTTCAGCTTCTTGTTCTGCAGTTTTCTCGTTTTTGTTTCTTTTCTCTTGAATCTTAGTTTGTACATTTTTTGTTAGCCCCTGAGTCTTCTCAGATAAGCTTTTGGTTGAATCTACTGCTTTATTCTTTAAATCTGATCCTTTTACGTATGCCTTATCCTTAAAATCAGAGCCTTTTTCGTACGCTACGTTTTTCCATTCACTTGCACGTCCTCTTGCATCAGTAGCGCCTTGGTTAAGTTCCCCGCGAAGTTCTTTCCCTGACTTTGGAGCATATAAAAGAGCTGCTGAAGCACCAACAATACCCCCGATTAAGGTACCAATAATAAAGTCTTTACTGTTAATGTTTTGGTTCTCCTGATTTCCCATTTTAAATTCCTCCTATTTTAGTAGTTATTCTTTTTCTTTTTCCATAGATCAAACATGGCTGTTCCCCACTTTACTGCTTGTGAAGCCTTTTCCTGATTTTGTTCAGCTGAAACTGAAACCTTAGTAGTGATCTTTCTTAGTGACTGATTAAAATCCTTTACTGTTTCACCAATTCCTCTTACTCCATCAAACAATCCGTTCAGTTTTGATGACTTTTGTTCAACGTCTTCAGCTAAGCGATTAGTTTTATTTAGTAAGGCAGTGGTTTCAGTTGTTATTCCCTGTAATTGTTTTTCTAAATCCTCAACAGTGTCAGCAACATTATTTAATGTACGTTGTGTTGCCTTTAATGTCATTGCCAAATATATTACTAACACTGCGAATGCTATTGCAACGATAATTGCAGCAATGTATAACAAATTTTCCATTCCCGGGGCCATCTCCTTTATTATGTATTTTTCATCTTGACCTAAGTTTTATTACTACAGACAATCCTATACTTTAGTAATACCCTTTTTTAACATGCATAAACATAACCACATTATGCCAATTGTATCATGAATTATCAAGATCATCTACATTTAGACACAAGTTCAAAAACACTAATGGGGTAATCATTGTTGACAGAAGATCTTTTTAATTAAGACTGTTTTCCAAAAAGATTATTGTTTTTGACACAAAATCTATAAACTGCGACATAACTCCTTTATTTATTTCCTACCACCATTTATTAGATTGGTGCTGATCCAGCGCTGCTGAAAAACACTCGCTTTCTTGGGGGACGCTTCAGCCTCCTCGGAGCAAAAACCGCTCCTGCGGGGTCTTCAGACTGTTCCTTTCCCACTGGAGTCTCGCATTTTTCCGCAGCTTAGATAGCTTTCTCTTCGGGGAGAAGAAGTCCCATGAACATCCTATGATTATTCCTAGTGAAGGCAGAATACGAAGACTCCTACGGGAACAGCGCGAGTCCGAAGACCACGGAAGAAGCGATCTTTACTTCTGAGGAGACTGAATCCGTGCCCGTGGAAAGCAAAGTATTCTGCCGGAACGGTGGCAAGAAAAATTCACTACGTCACAGTTTTTATCAACTACGGAGTCAAAAAAACCTAAAACTTAGGAAAAGAATCTTAATTAAAAACTAGAAAAGAGTCTACTGCTAAGTAGACTCTCGTATTATGCATTTTTTCTTTTGATTATAGGTTCATTTGGTAATTTAGATTCCTCATAGGCTTGTTGGAATTTTTGTATATCTCCGGCTCCCATGAATATTAACACACTGTCGGCATGCTTTGCTAAAACACCTGTATTATCAATGTCAAGTGTATTACTGTTTTCTACTAGTTTCTGCAAATCATTTATTG
This sequence comes from Virgibacillus sp. DJP39, assembly GCF_049310925.1. Lineage (NCBI taxonomy): Bacteria > Bacillati > Bacillota > Bacilli > Caryophanales > Bacillaceae > Virgibacillus > Virgibacillus sp. DJP39. Next base: position 2,630 of record NZ_JBMERP010000101.1, read on the forward strand.
TGAGTTTCCCGGAATCTTCACGGGCTGAGCCAAAAATATCACATAAATACGTGTTATCAGCCAAACTTAAACTATCAGCAAATTCCTGTAGAAAAGTTTTAGTACGTGTATATGTGTGTGGTTGAAAAATAGCTACGACTGATTTTGATGGATATTTTCTTCTGGCTGCATCAATTGTCGCTGTAATTTCACGAGGATGGTGTGCATAATCATCCACTAAAATTTGATCTTCTACTTTTTTCTCTGTGAACCGGCGTTTAACACCTTTAAAAGTGCTTAAAGCCTTAATGTTTTTTGCCTTCATTCCTTCATAATGACATATTGCAATTACAGAAAGGGCATTTAGTATGTTGTGGTTACCATGCATCGGGATCATAAACGTATCATAATATGTGTTACGAACGAAGACATCAAAATTTGTTCCAGATTCAGATTCGACTATGTTCTGAGCCTGAAAATCATTTGTGCTTGATAAACCATAATATACTACTGGTACTTTTGCTTGGATTTCCTGTAACTGTTCATCATCACCACATGCAATTATTCCTTTTTTAACACGGTCTGCCATTGATTGAAATGCATCAAAAACATCTTCTATACTAGTGAAATAGTCTGGATGATCGAAATCAATATTTGTCATTACTGCATAATCTGGTTCATATTCTAAAAAGTGTCGTCTGTACTCACACGCTTCAAATACAAAATACTCACTATCTACATGCCCTTTACCAGTTCCGTCACCAATTAAATATGAAATTGGGTAGGTTTCACCTAACACGTGAGCTAATAGCCCCGTAGTTGAAGTTTTACCATGGGCCCCTGCTATTGCAACACTTGTATACTGCTTTAACCATTGTCCAAGAAATTCATGATATCTAAAAAAAGTAAGACCTAGTTCCTTAGCCTTTCTGATTTCAGGATGGTCATCAGAAAAAGCGTTACCCGCAATAATAGTTAATTCATCTTTGATGTTGTCTTCTGAAAAAGGAAGTATTAGGATATTTTTCTCTTCTAGTACATCTTGCGTATAGAAACGCTTTTCCACATCAGAGCCTTGCACTTTTTCACCTGAATCGTTCAGAATTTGTGCAAGTGCGCTCATCCCCGTTCCTTTAATACCAATAAAATGGTAAGTTGTCATAAAAAAGAACCTCCAAATAAATATATAAAAAACACGATTAACGATTAGCTTATAAATGTTGATATTATTTTATTATAGCAAAATATACCCATTAATAAAATGAATTATTTTCAAATGATACAGCTTATATGTTGTATTCAACTTTCTCTATTCGTGGATTAGGGCGATATCTTCTGCCTTCTTTTGCAGATGGCGTACCGTTTAGTAAAACATTATCTCCTGTAAACCCAATATTTATTTTGAGTAAGCTTCCACCTACCCCATACATGTCTACTGGAACACCCAACTGTTCAAAATACCTTATTCTTTTTTCTGTAAATCCGCCACTTGCGACTATATTAACATGAGGGTATCCTTCTTCATCCAAAGCATTACGTAAGGCAAAGATTAGCTCTGGGCTCACTCCTCTAGGGTCAAACGTTCCCATCAAATGATGATTCCTTAGAAAATATTTATCTACGAGTGTGCGTGAAGTATCAACACGAACCCCTTTTAAGTCTTTTCCAAATACACGTGCAACCTTTAATGCGTCTGTTATCACATCATTATTATAATCAACTAGCGCAACAAGATCATCTTCTGGATACATTTTATGATAAGCCTGAGAAGCCGCTACAACATCCCCACGAAACATTTGGATCATTGCATGAGGCATGGTGCCCATACCTTTTTTTCCCCACCATTCGTTCATAGCATGCGTAGCCTGTGCAGTAGAGCCACCAATGAAGGCTGAGTATCCATCTCCTGCTTGTTGTGTGAAATGGTCATCACGGTCTCCCATAAAAATAACCGGCTTTTGTTTTCCTGATGTTCGTGCTGCTTTTACGACATTATATACATTCGTTGCGACAGATGTTCTTCTTGCAAGAATACCATCAATTAGGCCTTCTAAAAACCCAAAATCCTGGTAAGGTCCCGCTACAGTCAAAACTGTTTCATATGGACTGATTTTATCTCCGTCTTTTAACGAATATATTTCTAATTTTTCGGGGTTGTTAGCGAAAGTATGTATAAGTGCTATCGCCTCGTCACTGCCACACAAGACGGCATCTTCTTTTTGAAAAAATTGCATGGTAACAAAATTATGTGGTAGCACCTTTTCAGCAATTTCTTTCGTTTTCAAAAAATAAACAGCGGAAAACCATCCTTCACTTATTCGTTCATCAAATTTAAACGTTTTATTAGTTAAACGTTTTATGACACCATTTAATTTTTCTTCAATTTCTTTCATATCATAGTTTCCCCTTAAGAAAAGTTCATTTATACCTTATCATATTAAACAAACTCATATTCCACAAGTAAAAAAGCAATTTTTTTCAATTTAATTGTATTGTTTCATACTATTCGTTACTGTTGATTTGCTGGGATGTTAGTAATATTTCTCTTGGCTTACTACCATTTTGTTCTGAAATAATTCCTTTCATTTCCAGGGTATCTATTAGTCTTGCTGCCCTGTTATAGCCTATTTTAAAATGCCGTTGCAATAAAGAAGTACTGGCTCCGTTTTGTTTTACGATGAATTTAATTGCATCGGAAAGTAATTCATCCTCATCTTCTTCATCTAGCATAACTTGTTCAAGTAATTGTTCTTGCTCAAACAAATAATCTGGAGGTGCTACCGAGCGAATATGTTTTGTCACCCGTTCGATCTCTTCATCAGATACAAAAGCCCCTTGTATGCGAACACTTTTTCCAGATCCATTTTCAACAAATAACATATCACCTTTGCCCAGTAATTTCTCAGCACCATTTGTATCTATAATTGTTCTTGAATCCACCTGCGAAGAGACACTAAAAGCAATTCTGGTTGGAATATTGGCCTTTATCAGCCCTGTAATAACATCCACAGAGGGCCGTTGTGTTGCAACTAGTAAATGCATTCCACAAGCCCGTGCTTTCTGAGCAATACGGCAGATTGAATCCTCAACATCCTGAGGTGCTACCATCATTAAATCAGCTAACTCATCAATTACAATAACTAAAAATGGTAGCTTTTCATTAATACGTCCGTGTTTTAACATCTTCTGATTGAATCGTTCAACGTCTCTTACACCTTCTTGAACAAATTTCTCGTAGCGTTCTTCCATTTCACTTACAGCCCACTTAAGCGCTATAGTTGCAGCTTTTACGTCTGTAATTACAGGTGACACTAAATGCGGTATTTCATTGAAAGGTGCTAGTTCAACCATTTTAGGATCTATTAATAAAAATTTAACATCCTTGTGACTAGCTTTATACAAAAGACTGATTAAAATAGTATTTATACAAACACTTTTCCCTGAACCAGTAGCGCCAGCAATTAAACCGTGTGGCATCTTCTGAATATTTGTTATCATAGGAGTTCCTTCGATATCCAACCCTAATGCAATGGACAACGGAGACGCACTATTCTTAAAAGCAGTAGTTTGAAAAATCTCCTGAAGACCTACCATTTGTGACGTTTGATTTGGAATTTCGATACCAATCGTGTTTTTACCAGGAATTGGCGCCTCAATCCGAATGTCACGTGCTGCCATATTCATTTTCAGATCATCACTTAGGTTTTTCACCTTGCTAACTTTAACGCCAATTTCCGGTTGCACCTCAAACCGTGTAACTGCGGGACCCTGTGTAGCATTCACTACTTTTGCTTTTACGTTAAAATGCTTTAACGTTTTTTCCAGGAGTTCTTGTTGGTCTCTGACCCAAAGCTGATCATTATTATTCTTTGGTGTCGGGTCATTCAACAAATGATTTGGAATTTCAAATCCATTGTTTGTCTCTTCATGATTTTGCTTTTCATGACTAGACTCTACATGATTAGTTGGTGTTTTAGGTGCAAATTCCTTAAATGTGTTGTACTTTCTTTTATCATTAGATGACATCAACACATTAAATGGCAGACTTCCAGGTTGCTTCGAATTACTTTCAATAGGATTTTTCTTTTCTTCCTTCTTTTTCTTCGCTCTAGTTTCTCTTCTGTTTTCAATTGGTTTTGAACGATTTTCCACTGTTGACGGATTGCTCTGCTCTGGACTCGTTCCTATTTGAGCTTCATATTCCGAGGTTTCTGCTGGTTTGTTTTCTACCTCTACAGGTGTCGTAAGTTCTTTTTCATTCAAATCAATCTCAACATCTGTTTTTTCTGTTTGGTGTTTCCTAATGAATGCAGGTACCTGATCAACTTCTTTTTCTTTTTTTCGTTGCTGGAATCCATGAATAGGTGAAGGTACCTGCGTAGGACGAAATGGTCCTTTTTCAGTAATTGTTTCTTCTTTTTTTGATTCATTGCTGGAATTATTGGTACGCTGTTGCGTACGTTTGCTATGTTCATTCTTTCTTCGCTGGTAAGCAGGAACTTCAGCCGGTTTATTCTGTTCAACCTTGTCAGGAATTACAGGAAAACGAAAAGATCTATTTTCCGGATATTGATAGATAACTTTTGTTTCTAAGTTATCATTGTTTTGCAAACTGTGCTTTTTTTGTTTATTTGATGTTTCACTATCTTCTTCATCAATTTCTTTGTAAAAAAGGTCCACTAACTTGTCTTTCCACCGACCCCACATATCTTTCACTCATTTCTATAATAAAAAGTCACTACATAATCATATTATCAGGTTTCCACAAAATTTGTAACAGGAAAAGCGAAGAGGGCTTGGTAGCGACGAAATGCGTAAACAAGAGACCGTAGAGCAAATGGTCCTATTGCTCGAAGTGTCTATTGTTTACGACACGAGTCGCTAGCCCTCGTAGCTAGACAGAAAAGCTAAGGCGACTGATCAGAAGCGGACGCATATGCAAGAAACCGTAGAACGCATGGTTTTCCGCGTTCGTAGTGTTAATTGCTTATGCGGCAGCTTCTAGGAGCCGTAGCTAGACAGAAAAGCGGAAGCGACTGGTTAGTGACGGACAAATAGATAGGACTGGGAACAGTACGTTGAACTTTACGTACGTTCATCAGGACTATCTATTTGCTAGTCACTGGTCGCTGCAGCTAGACAGAAAAGCGAAGGCGACTGATCAGAAGCGGACAGAAATAAAACAACCTATGTCATCAGCTTATGACCTAGGTTGCTCTTATTAAAAATTAAACGCTTCTCCAATTGTATACGTCTCGTCCAAAACGTAAATTCCTTTTTCTGTTGGTGCATTTGGGAGTCCTAATTCTTTTTGTGAGCATATCATACCGTTCGATGGTACCCCACGTAATTCTGTCGGTCGAATCTTGAGTCCACTAGGCATAACAGCACCAACCTTAGCAACGACAACCCTTTGGTTAACATCAACATTTGGTGCGCCACATACAATTTGCAGGGAATCCGATCCAACATCAACTTGACAAACATTCAATTTGTCTGCATCTTCGTGAGGTGTTTTCTCTTTTACATAACCAACAACGAAGGTTGGGCTTAAATCCCAATCTACTGAATCATGTAAATTATTTTGTTCAAAAAGGTTTTTAATCTTATCATGCAATTCTTCAGAAAGCACTAGTTTTCCTGTTGTTTCAAGGTTAAAATGCTTAGATGCATGGAAGATGTTATAGCCTAAGACGTTTCCTTTTTCATCGGTAATTTTTGTTATGTCTCCATATGATTCTTGTCTAACTTCATATCTATCCCCATCATCAAATGGGATAATCAAGACATCACCAATTCCTACTGGATTATAAAATACATCCACTTGCGTTCATCCTTCCCTATTGTTTTTCTGGTCTGTTTTTTGCAAGAATAAATACTGGTTCAAGTTTCTTTTCATCATAAATAAATGATAACGATGTAATTGGAATTCTGCCTTCAGCAAAAAACTTCATTGTCATCTGTGCTAATATATCATACCCTGTTTTGTTTTGTATGTCAGCAAAAATCAGTACATCCTGGTGTGGAACTGCGACTGCCAGCTCACCTTTAGCATTTGCTTTCATTTCTTCTAAAAAGGCTTCATTTAAAATACGGCTGGCATCATAGCCATCCTGATGGGCGACAAAGTAAAAGTCATTTTCCGCCACACGGTCTTTTTTCATATCTATTTTCAGGGAACGAAGGTTAAATGTCGCTATTTCATTTAATCTCTCAAGTGAAAATCCTTCTTTTTCCATCAATGGTTCATCAATTAATCGGTAAGACTTCCCTAAGTCCAGCGCATAGTAAACACGAGTCTCTGCTGTATGGTCTCTACATATTAATTTTTCTCCAGCCTTCGTTTCTGTTGGAAACGAGGTGGCTCGGATTACTGGAAAAATATTTTTTTCCATGCCTGTTAATTGATGCTCTTCATTCATTATTCGTAAAGCTTCTGTTACATGTTCTACTAACTCTATAATGGCATCCTCGCCACGTTGATTGTACTTTCCCACAACATTTGGAATCGTAATGGCCATACCTTTTTTTGTTTCTTTCCATTCTACTCGAAATGTATCCTTATCACGATTATAAGACGTATTGTATTCCGGATTAGACAAACGATCCTCTAATATCTTCTTCATCTTTAAACTCGTCATTTTCATTTTGGTGCCTCCTCTAAAATACTATGCTGATACTCCTTGTATAAATTTAATGATTTCCTCTTTAGTCTTGCGATCCTTGCTTACAAACCTACCAGCTTCTTGTCCATTTTTGAATGCTATAAAGCTTGGTATTCCGAAAACATCATAATCCTGACATACTTCAATAAACTGATCCCGGTCAATTAAGACAAATTTATATGTTGGAAATTCATTTTCAATCTCAGGTAATGTTGGTTCAATAACCCTGCAATCCGGGCACCAGTCAGCTGAAAACAAAGCTATTATATTGTCATTTTTTATCAAACTATCCAATTGCTCTTTCGTTTTAAGTGTTTCCATATTATCATCCTCCACTATAAGCATAGCTTTGTTTTCAAATCGTTTCAAACTTCAAGTTTTTTTGGAAAACAAAAGCTATTCCACAATTAAGGAATAGCCGAAAAATTTACTTAGAATTAATCGCAGTATCCACACTTGGCTCTACAATGGATCGGGCAATTTTCATCATGTCTTTCGCGTCCTCATCCATCGAAGACTTTTCTGTATACGTAGTGATTTTTACGCCACCAATCCCAGCCTGCAACTCATACTTTCCATTTTCACCAGGCAGAACTCTTATGTAGCCAAATTTATTTTTTTCCTTAAAAGAATTGATAATTAGTGCCTTACTAAGTTTTGCCGACGTATAATTTAACTTACTGGATGGTTTTTCAAACTTGTTGTAAAAAACAATATACGTTTGGTCATCGTTTTGTAGGATCACATTATTTGCCGAATATTCTAGTATAGACAAACTTTCTGGAAGAAAAAATGAAAAGTGTTCAAGTCTTTTATTGTCTTTAATTTCATCACTTGATTTGAACGTTTTTTCTGCGACCTCTTTGGTATCTTTAAGCACTTCCTCTTCCGTTTTCATACTGCAGCCTGCTAA
>NZ_JBMERP010000102.1:0-10176 GCF_049310925.1 Virgibacillus sp. DJP39
AGATATGTTTCTCACTGCATGGACACTCCCCTATTTCTTTTCAATTTGGAGGTAAGAAAAATTGGCCATTACAATCGGAGTTCTTGTTATATTAGTTATATTAAATGGCTTTTTCGCAGCATCTGAAATTGCTTTGATTTCACTAAACGAAAAAAAAGTCAAACATATGGCGGAAGATGGTGATAAAAAAGCAAAAAAACTCCACAATCTAATTTCTGCACCCAGCCGCTTTCTTGCAACAATTCAAGTCGGAATTACATTTGCCGGATTTCTTGCGAGTGCTCTTGCTTCAAATTTCTTTGCAGCTCCATTGGCTCAAAGCTTATATAAGATGGGAGTTCCAGTATCTCAGGGAATTCTCGAAACAATTGCATTAGTAACGATTACTGTAATTCTTTCCTACTTCACACTTGTCTTTGGAGAGCTTGTTCCAAAACAGCTTGCATTACAAAAGGCAGAATTTATATCAAATATTGCAGCAACTCCACTCACTTTACTTTTTAAAATTGCTTTTCCAATTGTGAAATTATTAACCTTTTCCACTGACAATACTGTAAAGTTATTTAAATTAGATCCAAACGCTGATAGTGAACAGGCAACAGAAGAAGAAATTAGAACAATGGTGGATCAAGGTGAGGAAGAAGGCAGGATTCAAAAAACAGAAAAATTGATGATTAAAAATGTTTTTGAATTCAATGATAAGACAGCTTCTGATATTAAAACACATCGGACAGATATGTCGGTACTATCTTTAAATGCAACCAAAAATGAGGTAATGGAACTAGCAAGAGATAAAAAATATACACGATTCCCTGTTTATGATAATGGAATTGATAACATCGTCGGAACTTTACATGTTAAAGATTTGATTAAACATATGGACTTCTGTGATGGCGAAAAATTAAATCTGAATGAAGTAATTCGAAAACCACCTTATTTTGTAATGGAAAAACAGAATGTAGATGAGCTGTTCAGAGACATGCAACAGAAGAACGAACATATTGCAATTGTGCTGGACGAATATGGTGGAACTGAAGGAATTATTACAATTGAAGACGTAATAGAAGAAATTGTTGGAGAAATTTTTAGCGAAAACGGTACACCAGAAATAACAGAAGAAGAACTAAAAATGATAAATCGCCATAAGTATCGAATAGCTGGGATAATAAACCTTTATCAACTAGAAGACATTTTGGAACTGGACCTGCCTACCGAACAATTTGATACGCTAAATGGCTTTCTTATTGATCAGCTAGGATACGTCCCGTCAGAGGATGAACGACCAACCATAAACTTTAAACATGTGCAATTTGAAGTGACTGAAATAGCTGACCTGCGAATTCAGCAAGTAATTGCTACGATTGAATCTAATGAATCTAATGATAAAATGACAGATAACAATTAGAATTGTCTATATATGTGGTGGTGTACTGGACGCAAAGGCCAGGGAATCAACCGTTAACCATAGATTTTAAAAGGGCCATCAAATTACTTACGATTTGATGGCCCTTTCGTTTATTTAAATGTATCTGTTAAATTTGTAACGATTTGTTTCTTGCGTGATACTACACCTTTTAACAATGCGCGATTGTTTTCAAGCTTAACGTCAAAAGCACTTTCCACATTATTTCTTGCTTGGCCAAGTGCAATCACTTCAGAATCATTATTTAAAATATCGGTTACAACGAACAAAAACAAATCTAATTTTTTATCTGCAATGGTTGCATTAATATCATTTTCTAATTCTTCCTGAAGTGCAAGAACTTTGCTGGTATCTACTGCATTAACTTGTGCAATTTCTACCTTTGATCCATTCATTTCAAATTCCTTTGCATCCATTGTAATTAAATCTTTAATAGATTTATCACTTAGATCCGCTCCAGCTTCAAGCATAGCTATTCCATATTCGTCTAAATTAACTCCTGCTATTTCTGCTAATGCATGTGCTGCATCAACATCTTCCTGGGTGCAAGTTGGGGATTTAAGCAATAAAGAATCTGAAATAATTGCTGATACCAGTAAACCTGCAATTTCTTTTGTTATTTCTACATTATTTTCTTCGTACATTTTCTTCAAAATTGTAGCTGTACATCCAACAGGCTCTACCCGGAAATAAAGTGGTTCCTTTGTTTCAAAGTTAGCGATCCGATGATGATCAATTACTTCACTAATTCTTACATCCTTGATATTGTCAACGCTCTGCTGGAATTCATTGTGGTCCACTAAAATAACATCTTCAATCTCTTCAGGTACCTGCTCAATTAGTAGTGGTTTTTCCACTTTAAAGTAATCCAGTGCATACTGTGTTTCATTATTTACCTCGCCTAATCGAACTGCCTCAGTATCGCGTCCGAGTTTATTTTTTAAATGGGAGGCTGCAAGTGCTGCAGTAATTGTGTCTGTATCGGGGTTTTTATGTCCAAATATAAATGTCTTTGCCATGGTATCTCTCCTTCTTACTCTTTTCATATGTATTTAATGTACTTCCTATTTATATCAATTATCCTGCTTAATTGCAAAAGAAAAAAACAAGCTATTAGTTTAAATCGGTTTGAATAAAGGTAATGAATGAAAAAGGAGTATAAAATTATTAGGAGGTTTTTACATGACAACTACACAAGCTTTACAAAAAGCCCCTTCATCTTTTTGGAGAAACACACAAAGTTTACCTAATTATACTAGTCTCAGCAAAAATATAACAGTTGACGTTGTCGTTGCTGGTGGTGGAATTGCAGGGATTACAACAGCTTATATGCTAGCAAAAAAAGGAAAAAAAGTAGCGCTTGTGGAAGCCAGAAAGCTTGTAAGTGGAACAACTGGTTTCACTACCTCTAAACTGACCGCTCAACATGATTTAATTTATGATAAATTAATTGAACGATATGGAATTGATACAGCTAAAAAGTACTATCAAGCCAATATGGAAGCACTTGCTATTATAAAAAGGATTCAAAAAGAAGAAGAAATTGACTGTGACCTGGAAGAATCCAACGCATATGTTTTCACTGAATCAGATAGGTGGACGGAGCAACTTGATAAAGAGGCAAAAGCTTATGACAAATTGGGAATCGATGGCGAACTGGTTGACGATATCCCCCTTGAACGCAATGTAAAATCGGCAATAGTTATGGATAATCAAGCTCAGTTTCACCCAACGAAATATTTACACGAATTGTTACAATCAATTAAGAAAAACGGGGGAGAAATTTATGAAAATACAGCTGTGATGGATGTTGATAATAACGACGGGATTACTTGTTTTACAGATCAGGACTATTCTATAACCTGTGAAAATGTTGTATTTGCTACCCATGCTCCCACATATGAACCGGACGACTTTTATTCTGGTAACCTAAAACCCGAAAGTTCTTATGCATTGGCTATCAAAGCTGAAAAACCGTTTCCTGGTGACATGTATATAAGTGCAGAAAAACCAAAAAGAACAATGAAGGGCATTCAGCATCAGGGTGAGAATTATATATTGGTTGGTGGAGAAAGTCATGACACAGGTGATGGCATCTCAAGTCATCAGCGATATAAGGAGCTTGTTGATTACGCCGATAATCTCTTTGGCGTCAAAGAGGTAGTGGATCATTGGTCTTCCCATGATTTATATTCCCCTGATCGTATCCCTTTTATAGGCAAGATGTTTTCAGGAAAGAAGAACATTTATACTGCAACAGGATTTGGTAAGTGGGGATTAACAAACGCAACGATTGGTGCAGAAGTAATAACTGATTTAATTGAAGGAAAGTTTAATGCATATACAGCATTGTTTTCACCTTTCAGAGAGATAAATGAAATTGAGAAAGAATACAAATCAGAGACAACATCAAAAAGTGATGCTGATTCTGCGACTAAAACCGAAGACCTAGCCAATGGACAAGGTGCCGTTATTAAGATGAATGGAGAGGATGTCGGGGCATATCGAGATACAAATGGAAAATTGCATCTTCTTGATATATCGTGTACCCATATGGGCTGTGGTGTCGCTTGGAATGATGGTGACCAAACATGGGACTGTCCATGTCACGGCTCCCGGTTTAATGCAACTGGCAAGGTAATAGAGGGGCCCGCTCTTGAACCACTAGCTAAGGCAGATAAATAACAGGACCCTGGTCTTCTTTTAGAAGATCAGGGTTGTTTATTGTACCATGTGATAATAGAACTTTTAATTTCACCATCCTCGACTTCACTTGCTCCGAAACCCTGGATATCAACCACTCGTACGAATTGACTTGTTCCATATTCAAGTTTCACAATGCAATACCCCTCTATTAAGGAAGGTACAATTTCAAGAATGGTTTCATTTTTATAAAATAACCCTATTTTTTCCCGGTCTTCTGGTAAAAACCATTCGTTTGAATCAGATGGATATTCCATACTTAACTCTTCACCGGTTTCCATTTCTTCCTCGTTGCTCATTTTCAAATAAATGCGTTGTAGCAATTGAATATTTTCTGCAAAACCTATAAATAATATCCCTAAAATAAAACCACCAATGGACCAAGTCAAAAATAAAGCCCAGCTGAATTCCCCACCATAATCAACGTTAGCAAGCCCAAACACTATGCCCACAAACAAGCCAATTGTAATTTGTGCCACTCCAACAATAAATAAGACTTTTGCTATCCTATTTTCATACATTAGTACGTGCCTCCTCTTTTATAATTATTATGACACATTATAAGAAAACATTTAAATTTAGCTGCAATAAATTTTACAAAACTGTTTTTTGTTTTTATAGTTGAAATAGAAATAAATTAAAGAAGGAATTTTTTATGAAAAAAATTATCGTTATAGGCGCAGGAATTTTAGGATCCTCTACTGCTTATCAGTTAGCTAAAGATGGTGCCGAGGTTATTCTCATCGATCGTAATGATAGTGGCAAGGCAACAGATGCAGCAGCTGGTATTGTTTGTCCTTGGCTCTCACAACGTCGAAATAAAAAATGGTATGAACTTGCGAGGAGAGGTGCAAAGTTGTATCCAGACCTAATTGCTTCTCTTGCACAGGATAACGAGCTGGATACAGGCTATGACCGTGTTGGAGCATTAAGTATTCATACTTCAACAGAAAAACTCGAAGCAATGATCAAACGTGCATTAAAACGTCGTGAGGAAGCACCGGAAATAGGTGAGATTACACTTCTTAGCCATAATGAAGCGAAAGCAATGTTCCCCCCTTTAGAGGCTGACTACAAAGCTGTTCATGTTAGTGGTGCAGCTCGTGTTGATGGAAGAAAGCTTTGCAAATCACTAATTAAAGCTGCTCAAAAACACGGAGCTAAACTTATTAAAGGAGAAGCCACGATACTTCATGAGGGCAATAGGGTTAAGGGTGTCCAAGTTAATAAAGAAGAAATCCTTTCAAATACAGTAATTGTCACAAACGGAGTGTGGATGCATGATAGCTTAGAACCTTTGGGAATAAATTTTGACATAACGAGCCAAAAAGCACAGCTTTTACATGTCCAACTACCGTTGTTAGACTCGTCTAAATGGCCAGTCATTATGCCGCCAAATGATCAATATATTTTATCTTTAGACGAAAACCGTATTGTACTTGGTGCAACACATGAAAACGATGTTGGATTAGACTCACGTGTAACCGCAGGAGGCATGCATGAAATTTTGTCAAAAGCACTCTCAATCGCACCAGGGTTAATAGAAAGTACTGTTTTAGAAAGTAGAGTCGGGTTTCGCCCCTTTACTCCAGGTTTCCTACCTGTATTTGGAACAGTTCCTGGTTTTAAAGGGCTCTTCCTAGGAAATGGACTAGGGGCATCCGGACTTACCATGGGGCCATTTATTGGTCAGCAGCTCGCAAAGTTAGCACTTGGCCAACAGGTTGAAATTGACTTGGATAATTATGTTGTTTCACAAGCCATAAAGTGAATTTCATTCTGGAGGAAACACCCCCTAGCTTCTTAGAAAACTTGGCTTATCGCCAGTATTTTGCACTTATGCAGTAAGAAAAAAAGCTCGAATCGGCAAATTACCAATTCGGGCTTTATCAGTTATTTTATAATTAATACAGGACAGTTAGCTCGTTTCGCTACTTTGTGACTAACACTTCCTAAGATGAATGTCTGAAGGTTATTAAGACCCCTACTTCCAATCACAACACAATCAAAATCACCATCATTTGCAAACGCAACAATTGTTGGTCCAGCTTCTCCATGGAGCACTTCAACTGAGTATGCAACATCTGAACAATAAAGCACTTGCTCGACAGGATGAATTTTTTCTCTACGGCTTTTTTCAACTTCAAATTTATCAGCATGATGCAATACGTCATATTTTGATGTTTGACCGTCTACAACGTAGATCACCTTAATTGTACCAGCAAATTTTCTAGCAAGCTCGATTGCGTGATTCGTTGAACGCAATGCATGCTCTGATCCATCCGTCGCTAACAAGATATTTTTAAACAAAAGCTACACCTCTCCCAAGATCATAATTTTTCTAGTGACCAGATGCTTTTGATAATCCACCAATTCGATTTTTCAGATGCTTACTATCATCATTTAATCCAGAATAGGTTACTTCAATCCCCTGTTGTTCAAATTTCGTTTCAATTCTATCTAATGCACCAATCGCTGAATCATCCCATAGATGTGCATGAGTCAAATCAATCTCTACTTCCTTAATAGTATCATGGAAATTGAACTTTTTTGGAAAATCACTAACAGATGCAAAAAATAATTGCCCATCAACGGCATAAATACGTTTCTCACCGTTAGAAACCAATTGTTCCGTCACGCGTACCTTAGAAATTTTTGCCGCAAAGAAAATTGCACTCAACAATACTCCTGCTAATACTCCTTTGGATAGATCATGTGTTAGCAATACAATGGCCACTGTCGTTACCATTACAGCAGCATCTGTCCTGGGAAGCTTATGCAGATTCCTAATGGAAGACCAGTCGAATGTACCAATTGCAACCATAAACATGACTCCAACCAGTGCCGCCATTGGGATTTGTACTACGACATTTCCTAAAACTATGATTAAAAACATTAAAAATGCTCCAGCAACAAAAGTAGATAATCTACCTCGTCCGCCAGATTTAACATTTATCACGGACTGGCCAATCATAGCGCAACCTGCCATACCTCCAAAGCAACCTGCAACAACATTCGCGATTCCTTGTCCCCGGCTTTCCCTGTTTTTATCACCTTCTGTATCTGTCATATCATCGACGATACTCGAGGTTAGCAATGTTTCAAGTAAGCCAACAATTGCCAGTGCCAAAGAATATGGGAAAATAATCATAAATGTTTCAAACGTTAACGGAATAGAAGGAAGTAAAAACATTGGTAGCTGTGATGATAGATTACCTAGATCTCCAACCGTTCTAATTTGCAAACTACCAAAAACAGTAATTAGTGTAATAATGATAATCGCAACAAGCGTTGAAGGAACCGCCTTTGTCATTCTTGGAAAAAGATAAATGATTACTAGAGTCAATGCAACCAGTGCATACATAATCCACGTTTCTCCTACAAAATGTTGAAGCTGAGCTGTAAAAATCAAAATAGCTAAGGCATTAACGAATCCTACCATCACCGAACGTGGTACGAATTTCATTACTCTAGCTAACTTAAAAATACCAAATAAAATTTGTATGATACCTGTTAAAATAGTTGCTGCCAACAAATACTGTAAACCATGTTCAGCAATAAGTGTAACCATTAATAGTGCCATTGCTCCAGTAGCTGCAGAAATCATACCAGGACGGCCACCTACTATCGAGATGACGATCGCAATACAAAATGATGCATACAAACCAACCATTGGGTCAACGCCGGCAATAATCGAGAAAGCTATTGCCTCTGGAATCAGCGCCATCGCTACAACCATCCCAGATAGAACATCCCCTCTGACGTTCCCAAACCAATCATTCTTTAGTTTTTGTATATCCAATTCCTTACCTCTTTCCTCATTTTTTATTAAGCTTTCTTCAAAGCTTCATCCGTTTACAACCTATGTATCATACCATATATAGGGGATTTAACAAAACATGATGTAAGCGTATTTATTTGCTAATTACTCTATCTTTCTTACTTTTACTCACTTTATCATATACATATAAAAATCCGAGCCAGCACATATTTAGCCAACTCGGATTTTTGCTTTAAAAGGTTTATGCTGAACGTCTTTGATCCTTTAGGTAAGGTTTCTCTAAGTAATTAATTAATGTACTAATTTTCATGTAAAAGTATTGAAATAATGGACTTTGTATAAATGTAAATAAAAATGTAAAGATAAATACAGGACCACCTAGAATTAATCCTATTACCAACACACTCGTTTCAGTGATAATCCTTACCCTCCGGATTGGAAAACCAGTTTTATCAGAAATGGACAACATAAATCCATCACGTGGTCCAGACCCAACCCCAGCTGCATTGTAAGTTCCCCCACCGAATCCCATCAGAACTATACCCGTTAAGAGTATCAAAATATCTGTCCATAGATTAGTAGCTTGTGGTAAGAAATCCAACCACAGAAATAAATCGACAAATAATCCAACAAGTAGAGCATTAAAAAAAGTACCAAGTTTTATATAGCGTTTATCAAGGATATAGGAGATTACTAAAAGAATAATTCCACAAACAATATTCCATGTACCAATCGTAAAACCATATTTCTCAAACAGTCCAACATTCAGAACGTCCCATGGGTGAATTCCTAAATGCTGTACATTAATTGTTATTGAGATTCCTAGACTAAAAAACAATAAACCAATAATAAAGAAAAGCCAACGTAGAATGTGTCGCATTATTATCCTTCTCTCTAGCCACAATACAATCTATATTGCAGGATGTTGACTAAAGATGCAAGTAAAGATTTGTTTATTCTTCCTTCTAAAGAACTTGAACAAGAAGAACTAGCTGGTAAATTGCTTAATGAGCTGTCCTTGTTCATCCAAAAAATTTTGTGGTGTTTTCTTATTTTTGTCCTTATACATATTCCTGTCAGCTTTGATAAACAAGTTCTCCATATGGTCTATGGAATGTTCTGCAAACGAATACCCTATAGACATTCTTATTGTTAAATCTTTGTTATTGATATTATGTTCATTTAAGTTATGAATAAGTTTTTTACAGAGATTTTCAACTTCACGTTGGTTCATACCTAATAGAATGACAGCAAATTCATCTCCCCCAATCCTTGAAACAATAGCATCTTCTGAGAAACTTTGTTGTAAGAGTTTGGCAGATGTTTTAATGTAAATGTCACCTTTTTGATGACCATGATTGTCATTTATACATTTTAATCCGTCCATATCACACAACACTATGGACACAGATTGGTCTAAATCTTTATTGTATTTCGCCATATTTTGTTCAAAAAAATACCGATTATATATGCCTGTCATAGCATCATGGTTAATTCTATATTCCAAATCCTGTTGTAATTCCACTTTTTCGTCGATATTTCTCATAATACCCTGAACCGCTATTAATTCTCCTCTTTCATAAATAGGAGTAACATATTCTTCAAACCATCTATAGTTTCCTTTGTCATCTTTCCATCGCATAACTATTATTTCGCTATAATCAAGTTCGTTTTTTATTTTTTTATGAAGATTGTCATAATCATCCGGATGTATTCTTTCAAAAGGTGCATTTGGTCTTTCAAAGGCTTCTTCCAATGTTCCTGGGCCCAAGAACTTTTCGATAGAAGGACTTAGGTATCTAAATTTAAGTTTAGGCTTAATTTCATACTCGTAGATGACATCCTTTGATCCTTCTATTAACTTGAAAATAGTTTTCTCTTTTTCAAATCCCCTCTTACTCTTGACTCTTACATCGACATGGAAAATCCGAGAAATTATAATTCCTACCAGTAGGCTTAAAATAAAATTCATTAACTTCATACCGTTTCCCCAACCCTACTATACAAATTTTTCTACCACTTAACTAAATCTGGTTTTGATTCTTCACATGTAGTAATTTCTGGTTGAGTTTTTAATCCAGTCGCAACAAAAAATGGACTCATCTAATACCGAATCGTCCATTTAAGGTGAAGTACATTCGGTAACTGGCTGACATAGTCTTTCAACTTTTAGTCCCTATAGTTTTGCGCCCTCACCTTTCGATGAATTTGCCTTTATCATGTATTTTATTTGATTAAAATCAACATATTGTTTTAATACTTACATTAT
>NZ_JBMERP010000103.1:0-9973 GCF_049310925.1 Virgibacillus sp. DJP39
AATACTATCTTTTTAAATTGTTTAAAACAAAAACTCTTACGCAAACCCAAAGTGAAAATCAGTTATTTTAATGCAAAAAAAGATGACCCATATAAAATGGATCATCCTTTTTGTTTTACTCACCGCGTGCTACTAACTTTAATTCAGCAGTTTGTGCTTTGCCATCACGGTAGAATTCAATTTTCACAGTGTCACCTATTTCGGTTTCTGTGTATAAATACTTTCTTAAGTCTAATAAAGAAGTCACTTCCTGGCCGTTTATTTTGCTGATAATATCAAATTGTTGTAATCCGGCTTGAGAAGCTGGTGATCCTTGTTGTACCTGTGCAATAACCATCCCACCCTTTAATCCTTCTGGAAGTGTGATTTGTGACCGATACTGAGCAGGTACTTGTTCAAGTGATGCTGTAGTAATTCCGATGAATGGACGTTCAACCTCACCATTATTTTCTAATTGTTTCATGATTGGAATTGCTGTATCAATAGGGATAGCAAAACCTAATCCTTCTACTGATGCTTTAGCGATTTTCATGGAGTTGATACCAATTACCTCGCCATCTGTGTTAACTAATGCTCCACCACTATTTCCAGGGTTAATTGCAGCATCTGTCTGAATTACTTCTGTAACCCAATCTGGTTGGTTATCTTTATTCGTATCAATGCTGATGGAACGTTCTTTCCCACTGATAATTCCTTTAGTAATAGAGTTTGCAAAGTTCATGCCAAGTGGATTTCCAATTGCAACCACTGTTTCACCAATCTTAGCATCTGCAGAAGATCCTAATTTCGCGACCGTATCGACTTTAGCTCCATCAATTTGTAATACAGCTAAATCTGTTAAAGCGTCTGATCCCAACAATTTAGCTTTTATTTTGTCACCGTTATTAAGTACTACATTTATTCCTTCAGCACCTTCAATTACATGGTGATTTGTTACTACGTATGCTTTACCATTTTCTTTTTTATAGATTACACCAGATCCTGATCCTGCTTTTTGGCTAGGATTCCAGGCACTTCCTTGTTGAAGGTTAATTACACCAACAGCAGCATCTGTTATTTCTTCCAGATTGGAAGCTATGTCAGTTTCGGTTGAAACTGTTTGTGCGATTTCCGGTTCAGTACTCTCTTTATCCGCAGCAGAACTTTTAGCGTCACTGTTATTTAATGGTATTAGGTTATTCGTAAACATTAACACCACTATAGCAGCAGCTACTATTCCACCTATTAGACCCCCAAATAATACACCGAATCCAGATCTCTTTGTTTTGGATTCTTTCTTACTAGGCTGAGACGGCTTAGTTAAACCAGGATCAGCTTCCCTTTTTTGAAACTTAGTCTGCGGCTCATCATCCTGTAAGTTAATATCATCTATCTGATTATCATCATAATTACCATCTAAATTATCATCACGTTCCATAACCAATCATCCTTTCTATTATTCGACAGGTGCCTGGCACATTTACCAGTTATTGCCAAATCGTTCTTATAAATACGTCTATTAGTAAATAGCATTTGTGTCCGCTATTCCTATACTCTATATTCTACTAGCGTACTTTGGCATGATTTTGGTAAAAATGTGGAAAGAGTATGTAATTAATCAGTTTAGTTGTATAGTTTTCCTTTCCAGTGGAACAAGTTTGAACTTTAAGTATTTCATATCATTATGCACAAACTCGAACTTATGTAAAAATATATATAAGATAAGGAAATAAGGAGGGTTTAATGATGAATTACCATATAGGTGTTGTAGAAGACGATACAAACATCCAAAATATTGTGTCCGCTTATTTAAAGAAAGAGGGTTTTACAATAAGTATACTGGGATCTGCAGAGGAAGCCTGGCAATTATGGGAAACACAACCTCCTGATATGTGGGTTTTAGATATTATGCTTCCTGGAATGGACGGATATGACTTTTGTAAAAAAATCAGAAATGTGAGCGATGTTCCTATTATCATTATTTCTGCTAAGGATGAAGAAATTGATAAAATCCTTGGTATTGAACTTGGTGGGGACGATTATTTAACGAAACCATTTAGTCCCCGTGAGTTGGTTGCACGTGTGAAACGTTTATTTAAACGTTCAAATCCGCCCACACAGAGTGCTGATCAGGAGAGTGAAAAAATCAGGATAGATAATCTTGTCATCCAGAAAAATGATCGGCGTTTATTTTGGGAATCGGAAGAAGTTGAAATTACAACAAAGGAATACGAAATGCTGCTATTGTTTGCAGAAAACGTGAACCGTGCATTCTCAAGGGAAGAGTTACTGGTGAAAATATGGGGCGACGATTATTTCGGAAGTGACCGTGCTGTAGATGATCTGGTCAAACGAATCCGTAAAAAGATGAGTGACATTCAACTAGAGACAGTCTGGGGATATGGGTACCGATTGCGGAGTGAAGAGGAATAATGAAACTCCACTTTCAATTAAATATTGCATTCACTACACTACTTTTGGTTATCATGTCTGTTACAGGATTTGTCATTTATTCACTGATCCTCGATCTTCTAATTCAGGATGAGAAAGCGGAATTAAATCAAAAAGGTGAACTTCTGGTTCAAATACTTAACCAGGAAAATCTGCAGCCAAGCGTTGAACATATCAGTGGTTTCTTACAGGATCAAAATCTCCAATTAATGCTATACGACCGGTCCCAAAATAAGGTTCTAGATTCAACAATGCCGAAACAGGTTGTTGATGAACTTTTGCTCGATAATGATTTTTCAAATATGGGAAAAGAATTGTGGGGTTTAGGGAATAATAAGTATGTAACATCCAGAATTCTTATGTATCCTGAAAGCACAGGTCTTGAACTCATCCTTTTGACACCATTAAATGAACTGCAGGCAGTACAGCAGGACTTTATTAAAAAGCTGTTCATTGTCTTTATAATAGGAGCAATCGCTGCGGTTATTATAAGTTATATTTTCACGAACAAGTTAGTAACTCCACTAACACGCTTGAAATGGCAACTTAAAAAAATCGAAAAACGGGAATTTGATAAGCTCGAGCCAATTAATGCTACCGGTGAGATTAAGGAAGTTGAAAAAAGTGTCTTTGAAATGGCAGATGAATTACAACGTTATATGAAGTCCCAACAACAATTTTTTCAAAATGCAAGTCATGAATTAAAGACACCTTTAATGACCATCCAAGGATATGCTGAAGGAATACGTGATGGTGTTTTTGATAAGGAAGAAAAGGGAAAAGGTTTAGAAGTGATGGTTACCGAGGTGCACAGACTTAAGAAAATAATTAATGAAATGATCCTCCTTGCGAAACTTGATAGTGATCAATCCTCCTATCAGCCTGGAAATGTTAATTTAAAGGAAATTGTCGATCAAGTATTAGACAGAGCATTGCCCATAACGAACGAAAAAGAAATCCGGATTTTACACGAAGTGGATGAAACACTGGATGTGCATGTTGACCCTGAAAAACTATTGCGTGCCTTGTTGAATATAACGTTTAACGGAATCCGCCATGCGAACTCTAAGGTAGTAATAAATGTCAGGCAAATTAACCGCATGATTACAATTAGTATTGAAGATGATGGGGAAGGTATAGACAAAGAGCTAATGCCTCAAATTTTCCATCGTTTTATTAAAGGTAATAAAGGAGAGACGGGACTTGGTCTTGCAATTGCACGTGCAATTGTACAACAATCAGGCGGAAATATTACGGTTGGTACCTCAGAACTTGGTGGTGCTAAATTTATCGTAGCGTTCTCAGAAAAATAAAATTTTGAAATAGTGACAAAGTGTGATACAATATTATAGTTTGAGTTATCTGTAACGGAAGAGGAGCGTACTAATATGCAATTAAGAGAAGATATTCGGAATATCGCGATCATCGCCCACGTTGACCATGGTAAAACTACACTTGTGGATCAATTATTAAAATACTCGGGTACATTTCGTGAAAATGAACAAGTGGAAGAACGAGCTATGGATTCAAATGATATTGAGCGTGAACGCGGAATTACGATTCTCGCTAAAAACACAGCGATTAAATATAATGATATAGCGATCAATATTTTAGATACACCAGGACATGCTGATTTTGGCGGAGAAGTGGAACGTATCATGAAAATGGTTGACGGTGTTTTGTTAGTCGTTGATGCATATGAAGGGTGTATGCCACAAACACGATTTGTTTTAAAGAAAGCATTAGAACAAAAACTTACTCCAGTAGTAGTGTTAAATAAAATTGACCGTCCAGGAGCGCGTCCAAGTGAAGTAATTGATGAAGTGCTTGACTTATTCATCGAACTTGGAGCTGATGATGAGCAGTTGGAATTCCCTGTTGTTTATGCATCCGCGTTAAATGGTACATCAAGTGATCAACCTGATAAACAAGAAGAAACAATGGACCCTGTTTTCAAGACGATTTTAGAAAATATTCCAGCACCAGCTGATACGTCAGTAGACCCTTTGCAATTCCAGGTAGCGTTACTTGATTACAATGATTACGTTGGAAGAATCGGTGTAGGCCGTGTATTCCGTGGAACAATGAAGGTAGGACAGCAAGTTGTTTTAATGAAGGAAGATGGGACACAGAAAGCATCCCGTATTTCTAAATTATTCGGTTTCATTGGCCTGAAGCGTATCGAAATTGAAGAAGCAAAGGCAGGAGATATTGTTGCAGTTGCAGGGCTTGAGGATCTAAACGTTGGGGAAACAATTTGCCCACCGGATCATCCGGAAGCTCTACCATTCCTTCGCATTGATGAGCCAACTTTACAAATGACTTTCCTTGTAAACAACAGCCCATTTGCAGGAAAAGAAGGTAAGTATTTAACATCAAGAAGAATAGAAGAGCGTTTATTAAAGCAACTTGAAACAGATGTTAGTCTGCGTGTTGATCCAACAGAATCACCAGACGCATGGGTTGTTTCAGGTCGTGGAGAACTGCACCTATCTATTTTAATTGAAAATATGCGTCGTGAAGGCTATGAGTTACAGCTTTCTAAGCCACAGGTAATCATCAGAGAAATTGATGGTCAAAAATGTGAACCAGTAGAGCGTGTACAGGTTGATGTTCCTGAGGAATACACTGGTGGTGTAATGGAATCACTTGGTGCACGTAAAGGTGAAATGGTTGATATGATAAACCATGGTAATGGTCAGGTTCGTATTGAATTTAAAGTTCCTTCACGCGGATTAATTGGTTATGCTACCGAATTCATGTCTCAAACACGTGGTTATGGAATTCTAAACCATACGTTTGATAAGTATGAACCAATCATCAAAGGTCAAGTTGGTGGTAGAACGAAAGGTGTTCTAGTTGGACTTGACACTGGAAAAGCATCCACATACGGTATCATGCAATTGGAAGACCGTGGTGTAATCTTTGTTGAACCAGGTACAGAACTATATGCTGGTATGATTGTTGGCGAGCATAATCGTGACAATGACTTAACAGTTAATATAACAAAAGAAAAGCATTTGACAAACGTTCGTTCAGCAAATAAAGACCAAACGTCTACGATTCGAAAAACAAGAACAATGTCGTTAGAGGAAGCAATTGAGTACCTTAATGACGATGAATATTGTGAAGTAACACCTGAATCAATTCGTTTACGTAAAAAAATCCTGAACAAAAGTGAACGTGAAAGAGCTTCAAAGAAATCAACTTCTATAGGATAAATAAAAACAGTGAGAGCTAATTAATTTAAGCTCTCACTGTTTTTTTGGTTCATTTACACTTCAACAGGTGTATTGGCAGGATTGTTCCCTCGTACACGGATAGCTTCCTGATAAGGATTTTTGTTTGAAACGAGAGTAATTCCAGCTGCACCAGCTTGGTCTGTAAGATGATCATCGGCTAATGGATTTTCAACCCACAGAATTCTACCCTGTTTGTTGATGAGCTGTTCAATTGTTGTTGGCAAAACCTTACCGTTTAACCATACTGCATCAACGCCATAAGGGACTTCGTCAAGCTGTTTATAGGATTCCTGACCAAGGATTTTTTCTTCTGATTCGCTAATCGCTACAAGATGGAAACCGAGATTTTTAAGTTGTTCAGCACTACTGTAGTGACTACTTGACGAATCATCAAGGCCAAATACTGCTATTACTTTTTTGCTTACTGCCCCATTGTCCCGTTTAAAAGGAGAGCCTACTAACCATTTAATGGCGTCGTCTGTAGAGGAACTGATTGTTTCAGCTGAATTTGTTGCTTTAGCTATGGCTTGATCCAAATCTGCTAAAATGTCTTCAGTGGATTCAATTCCGATAGATAAACGAACCAGTTCCTCTGTAACACCGCTTTGTTTTAAACCCTCTTCACTTAGCTGTTGATGGGTTGTTGAAGCTGGATGAATAATAAGCGATTTTGCGTCGCCAACATTCGCAACATGCGACCAGAGTGTCACACTGTCAATCAGCTTTTTGCCTGCCTCAAGACCACCTTTAACCCCAAAGGTTATTACGGATCCAAATCCATTGTTAAAATATTTTTTTGCCAAACTGTGAGATGGATGGTCTTTAAGTCCAGGATAATTCACCCACTCGACTGCTGGATGTTTCTCTAGGTATGCAGCGACTTCCTTTGTATTCTTATTGTGACGTTCAATACGTAAATGTAATGTTTCTAAGCCTTGTAAAAGTAAAAATGCACTGTGTGGACTTAAGGCCGCGCCAATATCACGGAGAAGTTGAACCCGTAATTTAATTGCGAATGCTGCCGGGCCTACGTCAATATAACGGAGTCCATTATAGCTTTCATCGGGTTCAGTAAATCCAGGGAACTTTTCATTATCAAAATTAAAACGGCCCCCATCAACAACAACACCGCCAATCGTTGTACCATGACCACCAATCCATTTGGTTGCAGAATGTACCACGATGTCAGCACCGAAAGTGAGTGGTTTTGTAACATATGGAGTTGCAAATGTATTATCAATAATTAATGGGATGCCATGCTCATGGGCGATTGCTGCGACGGTTTCAACATCGAAAACATTAAGACTTGGGTTCGTAATAATCTCTCCAAAAACAGCTTTTGTTTTATCAGTCAGTGCTGCACGGATTTCTTCTGGATCGGTAGCATTAACGAATTTAACATCTATTCCATAGCGTGGTAACGTATTCGCAAACAGACTGTATGTCCCGCCATATAAATTACTATCTGCAACAATCTCATCACCTGCACCAGCCACGTTTAAAATTGCAAGTGTAATTGCGGCCATACCAGAAGATGTTGCGACAGCAGCAACACCATCTTCAAGCAAAGCTATTCGTTGCTCAAAAACATCTACTGTAGGATTTCCAATGCGAGTATAGATATTTCCGGGTTCTGCAAGACCAAATAAGTTTTGTGCATGTTCTGTATCGCGAAATAAATAGGAAGTTGTTTGATAGATAGGGACAGCTCGTGAACCTGTTGTTGGGTCAGGTTGCTGACCTCCGTGAAGCAGTACTGTTTCCGGGTTGTGAAGATTGAAATTTGACATTAATAATTCCTCCTTTAGTGGTAGGCTATTAATGGTCTGGGAGTATAAAAAGGAGGGAAAATAAAAAACCACCTTCCTAAGAAGAGGGCGTTTGTAACCGGTCCTCCCCTTATCTTCCAGATCATTATTGACCTGTAGGATTTAGCACCTTTCACAGCTAAAGTATAGCCAGATGGTTGCTGGGCTTCACAGGGCCTATTCCCTCCGCCGCTCTTGATAAGAGTTATTTGAATTTAACGATAATTATATATCCAATAGTTACTTCCGTCAACCATTAATTTATAAAAAATTGTTGTAGGTTATAAAAATCTATAGACCTTGTCCTAGCCTAACTTCGGGATATACACTATCACTCCGAGTAAGATGTGTTATCTACTCAACCATGGATACAAAAAATAATAATTCATTTTTTCAGAGTTATCTATGAATTATTGGATTTATGGTAAAATAAATATAAATTTAGTACAGAATCTAATTTTGAGAAGGCTTTCATTGCTGTGTTTACCATTTTTTCAGCCCCTTACTTTTTAACCGCAATTCTCGTAGGGATAACTGTATTAAGTTAATGTACTATATTTAAGGGGTAATGAAATTTGGATATATTTTTGTTGGTTATGATTGTTTTTTTCAGCTCTGTAGCTTTTTATTCAATACATCTATTCCTGCCAAAAAAGAAGAAACTTAAATATGTTATTTGTTCGGTTTTTATCTTATTTAGCATTTGTGCTTGGTTATATGTCTGGTTTGGAAAAGGATGGGTGGCATCTGCAGTATACGGAACCACATCATTAATCCTTGGGGTGATTTTGTCCACTATTGCCTTAACTTTTGATTTATATGATAAAAAGAAATAGTGAAATCCATAGATTATTATCAATAATTCCTTCTACATGAGGCCAACGGAATAAAGATTTCATAAGCCAAACTGGAAGGTTATTACTTAATCCAGCTAAACAGTTTTATTTTTCTATAAGGTATATGAATAAATCAGAGCTTGTATGTAAAAAGCATTAGTGAATAAGAGTCAGAGACTTTTTAGTGATTTTGTTCGTCAGATATACCAAGAAAGGATAGGGTTATCATGAGAAAAATATTAGCACTTGCGTCTATGGTAATTCTTCTGTTCGTTATGAGTTGTGTTAACGACAATGAAGCAAACTTTCAAGGGGAAATTATTGAAATGAAAGAAGAAAGTATCCTTGTAGCAAATAGTGAAGTAGACCCAGAAGCAAGCTATCCAACTTATGATATTTTGGTGGATAACAAAACTGAAATCAGTGGAGAGGTTGCAATTTTTTCAGAGTTGAAGTCAGGCCAAAAAGTAAAAATTTGGGTTGTAGATGTTGGACCTAATAATCAAATTGATAACAAAGTAGCGGATAAAATCATTGTTCAGTGAAGATATATCCAAGCAAAAAAGCGGACACCAGGAACGTTATTTTATGGGATTTGAAGCTTATACAAAACAACGTTAAACTATAGCAAACAAAACTAAGTTGGGAGAGATAATGTTGAAAACTTTCTTTGCAGCATTCTGTTTACTTTTTTTACTAGTTGGTTGTTCAGAAGAAACAGTTGATAAACAAACTCCACCCAACAGTAATGCGGAATTCAGCGTTATTGCAAAAAATTTAAATGAACCGTGGGAAATACAACTTATAAACGAAACGTTCTATATTAGTGAAAGAACTGAAGCAATTGTAACAGTAGAAAATGGGGATCAGACAAGGAAAACAGTTAACTTTGACCAAGAAATATCAAATCAGGCAGAAGCTGGCCTGCTGGGTATAGCCATTAATGAACCAAAAGAAGCCTTTGCTTATTATTCCTATCAGGAAAATGGAGAATATTTTCAACGTGTTATTAGAATGAGAGAAACCAAAAATAGTTGGCAGGAAATAGAGATATTGCTCGACAAAATTCCAGGCGGTAAATACCATCAGGGTGGAAGAATTGCTATCGGTCCAGATGACAAGCTGTACATTACTACTGGTGATGCAACTGTTGAAAACAATGCACAGGATTTGGATAGTCTTTCGGGAAAGATTCTGCGAATGAACATGGATGGTTCAATCCCAAAGGAGAATCCATTTGATGACTCCTATATTTATTCATATGGGCACCGAAACCCCCAAGGGCTTGCATGGAATGATGATGGGATTTTGTATGCTACAGAGCATGGATCAAATGCCTATGATGAAATTAATCGGATAGTAAAAGGAGGTAACTATGGTTGGCCGGACATTCGAGGTGACGAAACTAAGGCAGAAATGATAGCTCCTGTAGCTCACTCGGGTGAAACTACCTGGGCACCATCAGGAATGGACTATCTCGAAGGTGAATTCTATTACGCATCGTTACGAGGTCAGGGCGTTAGAAAGTTTAACCCTGAGAATTTGGAAGTTAAGTTGATTATTAATGAGTTCGGGCGTGTCAGGGATGTATTAGCTGCTGATAATGGAATATATTTTATTACAAATAATACAGATGGACGGGGTGAACCAGCCAAAA
>NZ_JBMERP010000104.1:0-9898 GCF_049310925.1 Virgibacillus sp. DJP39
AGATGCATTACAGTTACGTCAATTGTTCAAAAAAGGTACAAATTATATGACTACTTGGTATTCAGCACCATCTGACCAAGTTGATCCTGTTCCATTCGAATACAGTATCGACTTAAAGGATAATCATGTTAAAAACAAGTAAGTCTTGATGATTCGCGCCACGCTTTTCAGACCGCTAACTTACTGGTTAGTGGTCCTTTTTTTTCCTAGCTTCTTCACTTGACTAGATTAGGGTTTTGCTATTCTCTTCTTTTCTGTATACTAATATAAAACGGATTGGAGGTTCATTATGGATAATCAGTACAAATTAACAGACCATCTTAAGTTTATCGTACCTTCTTTAATTGGTGTTTTCTTATTTATGACACCTGTCCCAAGTGGTGATGGAATGACCATTCCAATTGCTATAATGGCTGATTGGTTACAATCCATACTTGGTGGTTATTTATCACTTATTATGATGTGGATAATCATAATCACCGCATTAGGTACAGTCATTGTAAAATTCATCGGTGGTGAAAAACTTAATCGAACTCCTTTTTTCAAGCAATTATTCAACGTTACTCCTTTTTGGGCCGTTACACGTGTAGTAGCTGCAGTTTTCGCAGTAATGGTTTACTACCAGCTCGGTTCAGAAGTCATTTACGGTGCAAATACTGGCCAATTACTGCTAGGGTCACTATTACACATCTTATTTGCAGTATTTTTGTTTGCTGGCCTATTCTTACCTTTATTAATGAATTATGGCTTACTGGATCTGTTCGGCACATTAATGACCAAAATCATGCGCCCACTTTTCAGGTTGCCTGGTCGTTCATCCATTGACTCTTTAGCGTCGTGGATTGGTGATGGTACAATTGGTGTTTTGTTAACAAGTAAGCAATATGAGGAAGGACACTATACAAAGCGCGATGCGGCAGTAATTGGTACCACCTTTTCTGTTGTTTCGATCACTTTTACCATTGTCATAATCGAACAAGTTGGACTTGGGCATATGTTTGTTCCGTTTTATTTTACGGTTATTATCGCTGGACTGGTTGCAGCATTGATAATGCCACGGATCCCGCCATTATCCCGAAAACCAAACACCTATATTAGCGATACAGACGACGATATAGATGAATCACCTCCTAAGGGGCAAAGTTTATTAAGCTTTGGTTACAAAAAAGCACTTGATCGGGCAAAGACCGAGTCAAGCGTACTGAAGTTCTTTAAAGAAGGTGGCCAAAATATCCTGGATATGTGGATGGGTGTTGCGCCTATTGTTATGGCATTCGGTCTAGTTGCCTTGATGATTGCCGAATTCACACCTACTTTTACATGGCTGGGAATGCCGTTCATACCACTTCTGGAACTGATGAATATTCCATTTGCGAAAGCTGCATCCGAAACAATTTTAATTGGTTTTGCTGACATGTTCCTACCTGCACTTATCGCAGAATCGATAGATGCAGAGATAACCAGATTTATCATTGCAGCTTTATCGGTTACCCAGTTAATTTATATGTCAGAGGTAGGTGGATTGTTGTTAGGGTCCAAAATCCCAGTATCATTTATCGACTTACTGGTGATTTTCCTACTCCGAACAATTATTACACTACCAATTATCACCTTACTAGCACATATGCTATTTTAGACAGACAAAGCCACTACGAAAAATTTCGTAGTGGCTTTGTGGTGCCTGGCACATTATCCATGTATTCCCATTTATCTAAACTGTTGTTTTGTTACGGTTTTGATTTTGTCTGTTTTTAGTGCTGTGTTTTTGGGTATTTCTGCGTCCACTTCTTCTTGGGTTGTGCTTTTGGATAAGAGTGTTTCGTCATATCCAATTTTGTGGGCGGCTACTTTCATAAAACGGTAAAGTGTTTGCTCATGTTCTGGTCCGACGTGATAAGTACCTGTCACGTCATTAAATACCATTTCCTCAATAACATTTGTTAAATCATCAATATGCACGAAGGTTCTGACCAAATCATCTCGATATTCTATTGGCTGATTAGAACTTAAATGATAAGACAATTTATCTGTCCTTTCGTCTAATTTACCTATAGCATTCTCCCCATAAATTGGCCCAGCCCGTAAAATGACATAATTGGAGAACTCTTTTGTTATTAATTTTTCCGCCTTAACCTTAGCGTTAGTATAATTACTAAAACTATGGTCATCCGGAAGGTGGGACAACGGATCTTCTTCGCTATATGGTCCATTCCCTTGAGAAAAGACAAAGTCCGATGAGATATAAATTAGTTTTGTTTGCGGTGTAAGGTGTGTTAATAAATGCATCAGACCCTGGTCAGTGAGTTTATGTTCATTTGGCCCACTCATAACTGACCAGACAACGACATCCGGTTTTTCACTCTTAAAAAAGTTAGAGAAAGTCTCTGGTTCGTTCACATCCAGCTCGTAGAGATCATCAAACAGTATGGGTTCGTTCAAATACGTACCAACAACTGTTGATTCTGTTTGCTTTAGCTTGTCGTATACAGACGCTCCTACATATCCACTAGCACCAAATACACAAATTTTCATCTTTATCACCTTCCTGTTTTTAATTTTTTACGTGAAGGTTCTCTTTGTGCTGACTTTTACTGACCTGTCGAAACATATTTCTTATTAGTGATATTTTTCCCTCAATAATTGGTTGTAAAACCACCTGAATTGGTTTACTCGACAATACCAGCACAATACTCGCTGCTACTACGGATATCCCAGCAAAATCCAGGATACTATTTACTTTAAATAAATTATTATCCCGGAAAAATTGAACGAAAAATCCATGAAGCAAATAGACATATAGTGTTTGTGTGCCAAATTTTGTAAACACATTTTCTCGCGATGGAATCCACAATAATATACTCAAAGCCATTGCAGATGCTGTTACATAGACTAATAATCTAGCTACAATCCCGTATTCCGGCATGCCTAGGTCGATATATGATTTGGAGGCAAGTAACCATCCGGAATTAATTGTTGGTGCTATATATATAGCTACTGCTACAAACGCCATTACTACAAGTGAACCAATGCGCATACTCTTTCTCTTCATGGACATCATTTGATCTTTGGTCAACCAATATCCAAGCAAGAAAAACGGGAAAAACACAAACGTTCGGGATAAACTGAATGTATGACCAATTTCTCCAAAATACCCCACAAGTAAACCTACTATTAGAGATACTGTGACACTGAGATACATTGGCATTTTTTTAAAAAAGTACAATAACAAATGCCAACTGAATAAACTAAATAAAAACCATAAAGACCAATGTGGATAAAAGATTCCAGTTTGCCAATCATTATGACCCAAATAAAAGTAGTATCCCGAATATAAAACCTGAAAAATAAAATATGGTACGAGGACTTTTTTGGCTAAGTTCATGATATATTTTCTATTCCCTAACCCCTTGGCGAAAAAACCAGCTAAAAAGATGAACGCAGGCATGTGGAACGTGTATATCCACGTATATAACGTGTTCATGCCTAGCGAACCATGCGTGAAGGGCTGAATGATATGACCAAATACTACTAAAAAAATCAAGACTAGCTTTGCATTATCAAAATATGCCGATCTTTCCATTTTTATCCATTCCCTTTGTGTTGAAGTCATCGTGTATATAATGTATACCCACTTCCACACAAAGTACGTAGCCTGAGACACGAATTAATGGGGTTGTTACGGAAACGTAAATGGAATGACATAAATCCTTGAAACAGTAATATTAAAAAAAGAGAAAGCAATTATCGCCTTCTCCACAAATTATTTTAT
The DNA here is from genome assembly GCF_049310925.1 of Virgibacillus sp. DJP39. Lineage (NCBI taxonomy): Bacteria > Bacillati > Bacillota > Bacilli > Caryophanales > Bacillaceae > Virgibacillus > Virgibacillus sp. DJP39. Next base: position 3,770 of record NZ_JBMERP010000104.1, read on the forward strand.
TTATTAAACGCGTCGTTAGGCAGTCTATAAAAATCATTAACAAACGTATAGTCGCCACCCATCCTGCCGACTGGCTTAAGTTTTTCAGGATTTACCTTGTCAGTCTCCATTAGAATTTCATCTTTGATATGGTAGCAAACTAATCGTCCCAAAACAAGATGACTGTTTCCTACTTTTATAACCTGGTCTAATGTACACTCCATATTAACGGGTGCTCCTGCCACTCTTGGAGCACTTACCAATTTACTTTCACTTGTTTTAAGACTAGCTATCTCAAATTCGTTTTCCTCTGGATCAAAGTGTTTACTGGTTTCATACATTTGATTCGCCTGTGCTTCACCAACCATATTGATAACAAATTCGCCTGTCTCTCTTATGTTGGAAAGTGTATCTTTTTCATGGTTCAGGCTTTGTCCAGCACCAATAGAAATACAAAACGTAATTGGATCCATCGAAGCCACTGTGAAAAAGCTGAATGGCGCTAGGTTTTGAATGCCGTTTTTATCTATTGACGAAACCCATGCAATTGGTCGTGGAACAACCGCTCCTTTGATGAGTTTGCTCATATTTCTTTGGTCAAATTGTGTTTGATCGATAATCATCAAGCATCACTCCCTCGGTAATCTTGCTTAAGTATACAGTGAAAGTCAAATTTCTAAAACCCGCCCCTTAATTGGTACTGGGAGCGGGTTAACTAAATTATAACATTCACTACCTGTTTACTTAATCCTGATAATATCTGTTCCCTGTTGTTTTACCTTACCTGACGCTACTATCTCGACTTGTTGGCCTTCTCCAAGGTTAGTAAAAATAATTGGTGTAATAATGGAACGTGCGTTAGCCTCCACATAGTCAAGATCGATCTGCATTAAAGCTTGTCCGCGTTTAACAACATCACCTTCAGCCATTAATAATTCAAAACCTTGACCCTTTAAATTAACTGTGTCAATTCCAATATGGATTAGTATTTCCAGGCCACTGTCCGTTTTTAATCCTATTGCATGCTTTGTCGGAAAAATAGTTACAATTTTACCATCAACAGGTGAAGTTATTCTGCCATTTGAAGGTTTAATTGCAAATCCATCACCCATCATTCTCTCAGAAAAAACTTGGTCCGGAACATCTGTAATAGACATAATTTCTCCTTCTATTGGGCTGATAAAATTAAGGTCACCAGTGCTCAACGGTGCTTCCGCTTGTTTTGCATCATTCGTTATCTCGGAAGCATCATTACGGGTTCGTGGCGTTTTCCCATCAATTATATCCTGTATTTGTCCACGCAATGTATCTGAAATCGGACCAAAAATAGCCTGTATATTATTTCCAATAGTCATGACTCCGGATGCCCCCAACTTTTTTAACTTATTTTTATCAACGTTTTGGGCACTATCGACTGACACACGTAATCTTGTTATACATGCATCAAGGTTTGTTATGTTCTCCTGACCACCCATTGCACTTAGTATATCGTATGGAAGATCCCCTACTTCTCCGTCATCCTCTACATCTTCTGCTTCATCTTCTCGTCCAGGTGTTGCGAGATTAAATTTCAAAATAGCATAACGGAAACCGAAGTAGTAAATTACTGCAAATACTGCTCCTACAACTAGAACCCACCACCACTCGGTTCGTCCTGGTAAAACACCAAACATTAGGAAATCAATAAGTCCACCTGAGAAAGTCATTCCTATTTTTACACCCAATAACGACATAATCATAAAGGATAGTCCAGCAAAAATAGCATGAATACCAAATAAAACTGGTGCGACAAACAAAAAGGAAAACTCAAGTGGCTCGGTTATTCCTGTTAAAAATGATGTCAGTGCACCACTCGCCATTATCCCTCCCACAATTTTTTTGCGACTAGGTTTAGCTGTATGATAAATGGATAAAGCCGCTGCTGGTAATCCGAACATCATAAAAGGAAATTTACCAGTCATAAACGTACCAGCAGTAAATTGTACGCCATCTTCAAGTTGCTCAAAGAAAATAGCCTGGTCTCCACGAATTATATTTCCTGCTTCATTTACATAGCTTCCAAATTCAAACCAAAAAGGTGAATAGAAAATATGATGTAATCCAAACGGTATTAACGCACGTTCAATCACGCCAAATATAAAAGCTGACACATGGATATTTGCATTTAACATAAAATGGGACAGATTGTTCAAGCCTGTCTGTGCATATGGCCAAACAAATAACATAACAATCCCCAGTAGCAATGCAGAAAATGCAGTAATGATTGGTACAAATCGCTTACCAGCAAAGAAACCTAAAAACTGTGGTAACTGTATGTTATAGAACCTTTTATATAAGGATGCGGATAGCAGACCAACGATAATACCACCGAATACACCTGTTTGTAATGTTGGTGTTCCCAACACTTCAGCATAAGCTGCTCCATCAGTCATTTCTAACGTTACCCCACCTAAAACACCCATCGTAACATTCATGATTAAATATCCAATAATAGCTGCGAGTCCAGCGACACCGTCACCATTGGACAAGCCGATTGCCACACCAACAGCAAATAGTAGTGGTAAATTGTCGAAAACAATTCCACCGGACTCTGCCATAACTTCCAATAGCGTTTGGACCCATGGTGTTCCAAAAAAAGGAATTATTTCAACAAATCGTTCTTGAGCAAAGCTGGTACCAAATGCTAATAGAATACCTGCAGCTGGCAGCAATGCAACCGGTAACATTAATGCTTTACCAACCTTTTGCAATGTACCAAAAATATTACTTTTCGACATATAAATTCTCCTTGTTTTATGCAACAACCAATAAATTCTATATAAACAAAAAAGACATGAGAACAAAAAGAATATAAGGATAATCCAGATAGATATGGTATCTATCATTAACCTTTATTTCTTTTCATACTCATGCCTGATCTTATCAGTAACACGTATTAGAAAGTTTATAGAGTTAAACGATGCAGATGTATTGTAATATATACAATCTCTGCTTCATCAACATTTTTATTTAGTCGGTTTTGCATTATTTTTATCAGTTTCCAAGCTAGATTATAGCATACAGGATACTCTGTTTTCAACATTTCTTTTAGCCGAATTTCTGTACTGGGTTTTTCTACATTGTACACGCGTTCAATTGCACGGTGGAAATGCTGTACCAGTCGATGATAATTCACACCTTGTTTATCAAGCTCAATCATCAAGGTTCTTTCAGTTAAATCAACTAGTTCTCCTATAAGTTTGTTATGCCTATTAATATCTTTGATAGATTTGTCTGTTACTGAGCTGTGTATATGTAAAGCGATAAATCCTGTTTCACCTTCTGGAAATTGCACGTCAAATTTTTCATGTATCATGTCAATAATTTCATTTGCAACCTGATACTCTTTTGGATACAGTGACTCAGTCTCAAATAAAAAGGGGTTTGAGAATTGAATCTGTTTTTTTACACGACTAATCGCAAATGCTATGTGATCTGTAAGTGCTACGTGTATATGTTCGTTTAATGGATGGTCCATTCTTGATTCGATATGAACCATTACATCATTCATAAAATCAACCATACCTTCATCAATATTAGGTAGCAGATTTACATAATTCTCACGCTCTTTTTCATTACGTAAAAGAAAGGTTTTCTCAGCTGCATCATTGGTTATTAACGAACCACTTTTTCGGTTGAAACCAATACCCTTCCCGATTAACACCACTTCTTCATAGATTGGATGATCCGCAATAATCACGTTATTGTTCAACACCTTTTGAACTGTAATTGTTTGTTTATTTATCATATTATATCCCATTTCCTGTATCAGGTTCTGCTTATTATTTTCATGATAAATGCATACCGCATGCATTTCAAGCGTGCTGATTGGATAACATTAGTGTTAAATGCGTCTATTTTATTGTTGGCTCAAGTTCCAAGGCGACATTACCCTGGATTGCACGTGAAATCATGCAGCTTTTTTCAGCTTTACTAACTAGTTTTTCAAGCTTGCTATAATCTTCTTTTGTTGCGTCTTTTTTCAAACTTACAAATGGCTTGTGGATAATTTTTTTGTACGTGAATACTCCATTTGTGACATCAACAATACCTTCTGACACTAGTGACATATGATCTAAAGGAAGTTCCGCACGTTCAATCATCGCTGCTAATGTTATCAAATAGCAGGTTGCTGCAGCCCCGAGCAGCATTTCATCAGGATTTGTCCCCACACCGGGTCCATCCATTCCTTTAGGTATTGAGATTTCAGTTTGTAAATTCCCTGCTTCTATATAACCTTTACTGTTTCTTCCACCAGGCCAGCTGGCGTTGAGTTCAAAAATATGTTCCGCCATTAGTTATCACCTTTTCCTTTATTTCATATTACCGCAAATTCAATTGAAAATTAAATGAAAGACAATAGCGTTCCGAGAACTACTCCAATGATTACGATAAGCCATGCAGGTGTTTTCCAAAAATGCATCAGCGAAAATAGAATAGCCGCTAAACCGAAGTCAACTCCGGATGAAATAGCACTTGTAAAAACTGGGTCATAAAATGCTGCAAGTAAAATTCCCACTACACTCGCGTTGACACCAGTCAATATTCCTTGAAAACTTGCACGCTTTCGCAGTTCACCTAAGAATGGTAAAGCTCCTATGATTAATAGAAATGATGGCAAGAAAATGGCTAAAGTTGCAACGATTGCACCAGTAACGCCAGTCAGCATTGCCCCAAGATACCCGGCAAATGTAAACAAAGGTCCAGGTACAGCCTGCGCCATTCCATACCCTGCTAAAAACTCACCTGAGGATAGCATTCCAGTGGGGACCACCTCTTGTTCGAGCAATGGAAGTACGACGTGTCCACCTCCAAACACGAGTGACCCTACCCGGAAAAATATATCCGTGATTTTGATATAGTCATTGGTGGTGCTTTGCGCGAGAATCGGTAACCCAATCAGCAAAACAATGAGCGTAATTATAGAAATGATGCCTTGTCTTTTCGTAATCGATATAACAAATGGCTGCACTTTGGAAACAGCTTGTTTTGCATACATACTAAATCCAACGAGAGCGCCTGCTCCAATAATAATCAACTGTGTAATTGTTGAAGGAAAAAGCAGCATCAAGAGCGCTGCTGCGAGTGCAATAGCAATTCTCGGTCGGTCTGGTGTTAATTTTTTCCCAAGGCCAATAACAGCATGAGCAACAACCGCTACTGCAACTATTTTCAAACTGGCAATCCAAGCCGCTCCTTCAAGTGAGAAACTCTGGTACAGACTAGCAAACAACACGAGTATAATCACAGAAGGTATTGTAAATCCAAGCCAGGAAATAATGCCGCCTAAAAGACCACCACGAAGCATGCCAATCGCAATACCAACCTGACTACTAGCCGGTCCAGGAAGAAACTGACATAAGGCAATAATATCTGCATATGTTTTGTCATCCAGCCATTTTCGTTTATCTATGTATTCTTCCTTAAAATATCCAAGATGTGCAACTGGTCCTCCAAAGGACGTCAAACCCAACTTTAATGAAGCAAAAGCTATTTCTAAAAGAGAATGTTTTTTTTGCATTAGGACCTCCATTAATTATTATTTCCTTTAAAATAACACATCCCGTATCAATCATGTTAGATTTTACATTATTTTTACATTATCTTAACTTTCACAAAGCTGCTAGATTCTAAGCAATGAAAAACTTCACCGGCATGGGTGAAGTTTTATTGGTGATCCAGAATTTCTTTTAGTACACTAGCCTGATTGTATTTTTCCTCTTTTGATGCATAAAGAAGGGTCACGTTTTTGTTGTGTTTCTTTGTTATGTCTTTTAATTCTTTTAGTGCTTCCTGTTGATCGCCTTCATCGAGTTCACGTTTGTACTTTTGTTTAAATTCCTTAAATTTATCTGGATCATGATCAAACCACTTACGTAAATCGTTGGAAGGTCCAATCTCTTTTACCCAGTGATCGAGTTTTGCATCTTCTTTTGACGTACCACGCGGCCAAACACGGTCAACAAGAATACGAACTCCGTCGGAATTGGCTGCTTCATCATAAATGCGTTTCATATTAACAGGCATAAAGTAACCTCCTATTTTACAATATATACAAAACGATACCCGAAATTCAAAAAACTAAGCAACCAACTTTGTTGATTGCTTAGT
>NZ_JBMERP010000105.1:0-9683 GCF_049310925.1 Virgibacillus sp. DJP39
CTAAAACCTCACAGTTTCCTCACATTTAGAACATAAAATAGTTATTGAACTTGATAGAGTAATTCTTTTTAGTTATTTGATTGGAGGGCTATCATGTATCAATTTTTCAGTGACATCAGCAATTTACTAAGTGATCCGTTTTTTAATTTAGCAAACAAATGGGCAGGTATTCCTATGTTATCTGCCTTTTTACTGGGTGTTGTTGGTGCTGTAGCTCCTTGTCAGTTTACGGGTAATATTGGTGCAATAACGATATATGGGAACCGTTCCTTACAGAAAAATGTACCATGGATGCATATATTTCTTTTTATATTAGGAAAGCTAGTGGTCTTTTCAGGTTTAGGTCTGATAGTATGGTGGCTAGGAAAGGAATTCCAGGCAAATTTCACACTTTTTATTCCTGTTATGAGAAAGCTTATTGGGCCAACTTTGATTTTGATTGGTATTTATATGGCTGGATTTCTAACGATGCGATGGAGTATAAACATAGGTGAAATTCCAAGACGTTATTTAAAAGACAGCAAGGTGGGAAGTTTTCTAATGGGAGTTAGTTTCACATTAGCTTTTTGCCCCACTATGTTTATTTTATTTTTTATGACTTTAATGCCGGTAGTATTATCTTCAACCTATGGTGCGGTTTTACCATCTGTTTTTGGAATAGGAACCTCCATTCCATTATTGTTGGCTATATTTTTAATATGGTATTTTGAATTAGGTGGACAATTTATGAAGCGTGGCAGGAAAATTGGGTTGTACGTTCAACGTATGGTGGGTTGGCTTATGATTATACTAGGCATTTTAGACACTTTAACCTATTGGTAATACCAAATTAGAGATACATATACGAGGGGGATAAAAAATGGAAGACGTGAATTTATTATTGGCGCTTGCTGCTGGGGTGTTATCGTTTATCTCACCTTGTTGCTTACCTTTATACCCAGCTTTTTTATCTTACATAACGGGTATGTCTGTTGACGAAATAAAAAATGGAAAAGGACTGTTACAAAAACGTGCACTTCTACATACCCTGTTTTTTCTAATTGGATTCTCAGTCATTTTTATTGCATTAGGCTTTTCCACTTCTTTGTTAGGTGAACTATTCATCTATTACGGAGATTTAATACGGCAACTGGGAGCAATACTGCTAGTCGGAATAGGCCTAGTTATACTAGGTGTTTTCAAACCAGGGTTCATAATGAAAGAAAAAAGAATGACATTTAAAGACCGACCTACTGGTTATCTAGGGTCAAGTGTTATTGGTTTTGCATTTGCAGCCGGTTGGACGCCATGTACAGGTCCTATATTGGCGGGAGTAATTGCCCTTGGTGTTTCGAATCCTGATCAGGCCTTATTTTATATGATTGCATATGTGCTTGGTTTTTCCATTCCATTCTTCTTCATGTCGTTCTTTATTGGAAAGATGAAATGGATAAAAAAACACAATCGGTTAATTATGAAAATTGGAGGGGGAACCATGATCTTCATGGGAATCTTCTTATTTTTCGATTGGATGACAAAGTTAACTTCTTTTCTAGCTAGTCATTTTTTTAATGGATTTACTGGTTTTTAAAAACCACATACTTTCTTCAAATCTTTTGTGTATACTAAAAAGCGTATGAATTAATTGTCAGGGAGTGTAAAAAAAGAATGAAAAAAATAAAAGTATTGATACTTACAGGTGTCGTTCTATTCATAATGCCACTAAAAGGACTTGCTCATGGAACGGCGGAAGAGCATGCTAAGGAAAATGTGATCAATTATTGGAGTTACGGTTTAATAGCTTCTCTGCTAATACTTGCAATTTTTCTGACATTATTTGTTACTGCAAAAACCAAAATGAAATATTTAAATCTGAAAAACAAATCAAATCGTGAAAACATAATTTGATGCGAAAAAGAAATAATATCTATAAATGGGGTTCTATTTTATCTTCATTATTAGTGATCGTCTCTTTAATAGCCTTTAATGTAAGTGGTGAGGAAAAGGTAACGTTCACGCATATTCATGGTCTTGGATATACAAATGATGGGGAAGAAATATATGTTCCAGCACACGATGGACTAAGAGTTTATAAAGATGGCACATGGACTATCCCAACAGAGGGCTCTAAACACGATTATATGGGATTTAATATGTTTAAAGATGGTTTTTATAGTAGTGGACACCCTGCTCCTAATTCAGATCTAGCAAATCCACTTGGCATCGTTAAAAGTACAAATAAGGGTAAAACAATCGAAAAACTTGCTTTATATAAAGAAATTGATTTTCATGGGATGGCTGTTGGGTACAAGACAGAGGAAATCTATGTATTTAATCCTACAAAAAATTCACAAATGGATCAACCAGGTTTTTATTATTCAACAGATGAAGCGAAAACTTGGGAACAAAGTAAACTAGCCGGTATTGAAGGACAAGCGATTGCTTTAGCAGCCCACCCTACTAAAAAGGGTGTTGTAACTGTTGGAACAAATCAGGGGATTTTCTTATCAGAAGACCATGGCAATAATTTTGAAAAGCTATCTATTACAGGATCCGTATCGGCGGTTTCCTTTGGCCATCAGAACAACTTGTTGGTAGCAACTAAGACAGATGAGGTGAGTCTTTTTCAAATTGACCTATCTACACAAGAGTCAGTGGAACTAAATGTTCCTGATCCAGGAGAAGACGCAATTAGCTATATTAAACAAAACCCAGCAAACAAGGATGAATTCATTTTTGCTACACATAAAAAAGATATCTATATTTCCAATGATGCTGGGAACACATGGAATCAAAACGTTGATGAAGGTGTAGCGATACCCCATTAAATCGTAAAAGTGAGGGTTGAATATGAAAAGTAGAATTCTGATTGTGGATGATGAATGGAACATGAGAAACTTAGTTAAAATTTATTTATCTAAAGAGAACCATCACATTGAGGAAGCAAGGGATGGCAATGAAGCACTAAAGATGGTTCAGCAAAAGCCCTATGACTTAATTATTTTAGACATCATGTTACCAGATATAGATGGTTGGAATGTGTGTTCAACAATTCGCAAAACGAAACAACTTCCTATTTTGATGTTAACTGCCCGAGATGATATTAAAGATCGGGTACATGGGCTAAATCTTGGAGCTGATGACTATTTAATTAAACCATTTGCTCCTGAAGAACTGGTTGCCCGTGTTAGTGCCTTATTACGGCGCCAGAAAGTTAAAAATAAAGAATCTAATAAGACGATATTGTATTTTGAGGACTTGTCTATTAACAATGAAAGTAGAGAAGTAATAGTCAGAGAGACTTCGGTTGAGTTAACACCAAAGGAATTCGATATACTTTACTTAGTCACTAGTCAACCGAAAAGAGTGTTTACCCGTGAAATTATCTTGGATGCAATCTGGTCCCTGAAAGAATTTCGTGATACGCGAGCTATTGATACACATGTGAAAAACATACGAGAAAAACTCCGGAAATCAGGATTATCCTATAATCCAATCAAAACGGTTTGGGGTGTGGGATACAAGTTTGGCACGCAAGAGGATCAAAATTAGCATGAATAAAATTGTACTAAAGCTTGGCGGGACTATCATGACCTTGTTCTTGGTTGTGCTACTACCTCTTGGTTATGTAGCTAATCAAATATTCACTAATTTCTATTATAGTCAAGTCCAAGAAGAAATAGGAGAGCTTTCTCAAAAGTATGCTCGTACGATCACTTCGCTTGAAGATGAAACAATCATTGACATGTTTAAGAATTTGGCTGAATTGACCAACAAAGAAATCTATATTATTGACGCTAATGGAAAAGTTGTAGCAGACACTGGTATCCGGATTGCAAATCTAACCGATGAAGATATCAGTCAATTAGAAGAAGGACAATCTATTCGGAAAAAGTTTGAGGATTCTAAAGCAGGAAGAACCTATCTTGGCTCAGGGCATCCCATTATTAAATCCAACACTTTCAAGGGATCCTTTTTTGTTCTAGCTTCTATAAACGATGTTCAGGAACCTGTTCAGAAAATTAGAGATTTACTAATTTTGTCTGCAGTTGGTGCGTTATTCTTGGCACTTGGATTCACGTATGTCATTTCCAAAAAGCTGTCTGATCCCCTATTGGAAATGGAAATAGCAACAAGGGAAATTGCTAAGGGGAATTTAGACATACAAGTAAACATTTCATCAAGGGACGAAGTAGGTTCATTAGGAAAAGCAATTAACAACTTGGCACTCGAGACAAATAGATACCGGTCTAACAGAAGAGAGCTTTTTGCAAATATTTCACACGAATTGCGTACACCAATATCTTACTTAAAAGGGTATGCCGAAGTTTTGAAAAAGGGTCTTTATCAGACGGAGGAGGAAAGAAAACAATATTTAACGATCATTGAAGATGAAACTGAACGGATGGTTAGATTAATCAATGATTTATTTGATTTATCAAAAATGGAGGAAGGTAAAATAGATCTACAGATGGATGCCATCAATCTCATAGATGTATTGGATACAGCCCTTCTTAAAGTCAGAATAGAACTTGATCAGAAAGGACTAATGTTAACAAGTAACATAGACCGCAGCGTTCCTTTTATTGACGCAGATGGTATCCGTCTAGAACAAATTTTTATAAATTTACTGGGGAATGCCGTTCGATATACAGAAAAGGGATCAATTAATGTAATAGTTTGGAATTCGGAAAATAAAGTACATGTAATTGTTGAAGATACCGGTATTGGGATTCCAAAAGAAGAACTTCCTTTAATATTTGAACGTTTTCACCGTGTTGAAAAGTCACGTTCAAGGGAGCTTGGAGGCACGGGATTAGGATTAGCTATTGTAAAGAATTTAGTTGAAATCCAACATGGAACGATTTCGGTAAGTAGCCATGTTGGTCAAGGGACAAGATTTCAGCTGAGTTTCCCAATAGCTGAGTAAGGGGGAAACATGAAAAAAATAGAATGGTTGATAGCTATATTGCTTATTATTATAGGCTTAACTTGCCTTACTGTTTCTGGAACAACTATGTGGGGAACTGAATCAATGCAGTCTTATTTTGAAACGTTTATATTTCTTTGTTTATGGATGGGATTGCCAGTAGTAATAATAGGGATTGTATACATGATAGTTCTGAAGAAAAAAGATAAATAAGAAAACTTCTAATTGCAAAATAAGCAACATACAGAAAAGGAGGTGGTTACATTGATGTCAATGATGGGTGGAAGTATGATACTTAACATGGTACTTTGGATAATTGTATTAGGCTTCGTGATATATGGAATAGTGTTATTAATATCAAAACCATTTGAAAAGAAAGAAAATACATCCATTCAAATTCTTAAAGAACGATTTGCACAAGGTGAAATTGACGCACAAGAGTATGACGACAAAAAAGCGAGGTTAAAAAATGAAAATTAGCTTTTGATATCTTAGAGGCAGCTTTAAAAAAATCACATCCTCACAATTTCAACAAATTTGTTGTTTATACTAAAGTTGTCCTAGTAATAATGAAAAGAAAGGAGACAAAACATGAAAATTAAAAAGGTGCCATTTCTATTGTCTTTTGCTTTTGCGGCCCTATTAATTTTAGGAACAACAGCATTTGCACAAGAATCAGACAACAACAAAATGGGTAATATGATGAATGGCAATGGAATGTCGAACATGATGGAAAATGGCAATATGTCTAGCATGATGATGGCTATGAATTCACCAGAAGGTAAGGAAATGATGAATGCTTGTGGTGATTTTATGGATTCTTATGAAAGTGAAAAAGAAACAGAGTAACTCATATTAGAAACCCCCTAAGAATAAAAAGGCCTCTTTCTGAAGAGGTCTTTTGTATCTTTTTATGATTTGCAGAGTTGATAAGAGGTGACAAAATGGGTGATTGGTTTCCGCGGATTTATGATATGGCAATGAGACCTCTCGAACAAACCAAATTTAAAAAAATTAGAACAACTCTTTTGGACGAAGCAGTGGGAAGGATCCTGGAAGTAGGTTCAGGTACAGGTGTTAATTTTCCTTATTATAGAAATGCTACACACGTTGATGCAATTGAACCAAATCCTACTATGAGGCAACAGTCATATAAAAATGTAAGAAACTCTCACGTGCCAATTCAAACATATTCAGTTAAAGCAGAAAAACTTCCTTTTGCCGATAATTCGTTTGACTCAGTGGTAGCAACACTTGTATTTTGTACCATACCAGACCCCTTGCAAGCTCTTGAGGAAATACAAAGGGTTGGCAAACCTGGGGCTAAGCTATTACTTTTTGAGCATGTTAAAGTAAACCAAGCTTTTTTAGAAAAAACACAAGATGTATTAACTCCATTATGGAAACAGGTATGTGATGGGTGCCATTTAAACCGCGATACGCTAGGAATATTAAATCAATCTAATTTTTCTATTTTGAATGTGGATTCACATTATAAAGGAATATTTTTGTCTATCACATGTTTTAATAACAAATAAAACGTAATTAAGATCATAACTTTATCACCTGATCGTCATTTACAAGGAGCCAAGACATATGAATATAAAAAATCAGCTTAAGATATTAGGGTTAGCACTGTTCTTTTTTTCCTTGCTGCCGTTGCAAACATTTGCTCACAACCCAGAATCAAGGATAACGGAAGATGGAGGTGTATTTCAACAGTATACCTGGTTTGAAATATTGAATCCACTTTTATTTTTTTCTTTAGTAGTTGTTTACATAGTTTACCTTCGGGTTATGCGTAAAGTTTCAAATAGTTATACAGGAGAGCGTGATCTTAGGAAAAAAATATCGTTTCTCTTTGGGCTATTAACCATTTATATTTCCTTAGCAGGTCCGATTTCTATCCTATCTAATAATCTCATATTTAGTGCGCATATGCTCCAGCAAGCGCTGATGTACATTGTCATGCCACCTCTTATATTAGTTGGCATGCCGCATGTATTTTATCAATTTTTTGATAAAATATTAGTTAAATCAAAGATCTTACGTATATTTAAATCTCCGTTAATTGGCCTACTTTTATTTAATGTTCTTTGGTCTTTATATCATATACCAACAATCTATGAATACGTTTGGCAACAATTTATTTTGTTGGAAGTATCGCACCTTGTCATAAATACATCTGCTTTCTTAATGTGGATCCATGTGTTGGCTCCAGTAGGTCAAATCAACAAAATGTCTTATCTTACGAAAATCGGGTATATGTTTGCGAATGGAATTCTGATTACACCTGCTTGTGCGTTGATTATTTTTGCTCCTGATGTGGTTTATCCATCCGTAAATGAGGCACCACAATTATTTTCATTTTCCACACCACAAAATGATCAGCAACTAGGGGGAATTATTATGAAACTTGTCCAAGAAATTTCCTATGGAGCTGCGATAACATATATTTTCTCTAAATGGGCGAGGTTAGAAAGGAAAAAGAATGCACAAATTGATGAGCTTCCTGTTAGTTCAGTAGAGTGATAATAAATTACTAAAACTAATATTGTTTCTTAAAAAATAAGACTAATAGTTTCATAGGAGGAGCTTCAATGTCTTTTCAAATCAGAAGAAACTGGTTAATTACTTTTTCGCTTATCACGTTGGGAATTATAACGATTATAAATCAGAGCAATAACACTTATGCAGAGAACGATGTTAAAGATGACGGTCTTTTATTAATGCGTACCATGAGTGAAGAAAATATTGAAAGTGAAAAGGTGATTTTAAATTATAGTGGTTTAGTTAATACCTATAAAGATCCTCTGCAAATACATTCTTTTAAAACAGAACTAGAACAGGCCTTTTCAACCAATCTTTCAATTACTTCGGAACCAGATGAAAAAAAAGTAATTAAATACCAAGGCCAAAAAGTTGTTTCTTCTGTACCGAACACTAAAATAAAAGTTGCTTTAGCGGGCGTTTTGAATGAAAACAGGGAATATGAAGTGTTTTTAAATGTCTCTTTGCTTAGTAACTCAACAATTAAAAATGACTTTTTCAAAAATTACACTCATCTCAAAAACGCGTTGGATAATGCCTCTGTAAAGCCTGAAATTATAGTGAATATTCAAGGGAGCTTGGATGAGAAGTTAAGTCATAGCAGTCAAAAACAAATAATAATGGAAATGTTTAAAAACTTAAATGCTTCTGTTTTTGAAGGGCTAAATGAAAAAGAGGTAATAAGCCTAACTGGTTTTTCAAAAGAACTTAGCTATTCGATAAAAAGTAAAAATCGAATAAACATTCAAATTTCTAGTCGTTTTGATGACCTTGCTGGTAAAACTACTTTTACCATTGGCACGCCTATTATCACAATAGAATACTAGCTTAGAAATCCCAGAGATCAACTCAGTCTTTATGCGGGGTTGGCGAAATGTACTTACAAGACGTATTGATCTACTCTGTAACCGACACCTTCACAAATGCCTACATCACGAGCAAAGTGGATTTTGTAAATTAGTACCAAGCTCAGCATTTCCCATTTATTTTCCTACAGAAATAATAATTTTTAAAAATGGGGAAAATAATTGAATAAAAATAGAAATAACTAGTAAAAACGCTCAGAATGAGCGTTTTTTAACCTAAAATTTAATTTTTCTTATTCAGCTAAAGCATCGGCTCAATAAGGGGCAAACTTTTAGCGAAAAAAAACAAAAGAAAGGTTGATTTCACCCTTGTTCCAATAGTTATTTGAAGTAGCTAAAAGGCTTTTATTTTCTTCAAGAGTAAACCCTAAATCCTGCGTTCGTTTAATGAATTTAATATCTTCAGCGACTTCTAGATGAAATTTTCTATAACCTGATTCCGTTCGAGGAGGCTCAGAAATTAACCCACGCCTTTCCTAATACCGAATGGTTGCAATATGACGTTTGCTTCTTTTGCTACTTTGCATATTGTTAATCCTTCCATTTCATCCCTCCTCAGTTAATAGTATTTACTCCGTACCGTAGTACAGGGTCAACAGTAACTTTATCCTTTTTATTTAAATAATCCTGCCGTCGTTTACAAATTTCTATATTTACTTGAGCATAAATCTCTATAACCTCTCTCATAAGTTGTATAAGTTCATGATTTATATCCAGTATTACTATATAAATAACATTCAAATTATCAATGGTTTTAGCGCATCATTTAGCAACAACCCTAAATTTATACAATCATTCTAAAATGGGTGTGAGCCGGTAGATTTTCTGTCGAACATATTACTTCCAAGCCTAAGTTTGATGTTTTTTAAAAAAACACAAAAACTACACATTTAGTGACTAAACTAGAGGCTAGGCGATGCTCTAAGAAAAATGCGAAGTAGAAGGGGAACCTGAATATGAAACAAGAGAATAAACAACAAGGGAAAAATAAGAGCTGGATTTTTGGGTTATCCGGAATAGTCGGTTTGATACTGATTTTAGCTGTGCTGGCTTCTATTCAGGAAAAACAAACGTCTAATATCAATACATCAGGCGTTCCAGTGGGAACTGAGGCACCCGAATTCAACTTACAGTCTACGGAAGGAAACATTTCTTTAGCCGATTATAAGGGGGGAAATGTTGTACTTTATTTTTATGAAGGCAATGGCTGACAAGCTTGTGTAGATCAGCTAGTTGAGCTGAATAAAAAAATTGAGGAATACGCCGCACAAAATACGGTAATATTTGCAGTTACGACAGACCCACTTTCGATGTCCAAACAAATTGTACAGAAATATAACATTCAGATCCCGATTATG
>NZ_JBMERP010000106.1:0-9473 GCF_049310925.1 Virgibacillus sp. DJP39
AAAAGTAAAGATACGGTACAACCTGGAGAGCCAACTTTCAATAAGTGGCCGATTTTAATTGTATTAATTTCAGGGGCTTTCGTAGCCATTTTAAATCAGACGTTATTAGCTACGGCATTACCACATATTATGAATGACTTAAACCTGGATGCAAATGTTGCCCAATGGTTACAGTCTATTTTCATGTTGGTTAACGGTATTATGATTCCAATTACGGCGTTTTTAATTGGCCGTTATACTACTAGAGGATTGTTCCTTACTGCAATGGGACTGTTTGCTGTAGGCACGATTGTTTGTGCAGTCGCACCAGGTTTTGGAGTTTTAATGGTAGGGAGAATTCTACAGGCCTCTGGTGCAGGTATAATTTTACCACTTATGCAAACTATATTATTCTTGATTTTTCCTATTGAAAAACGAGGAATGGCTATGGGTATGTTCGGTTTAGTTATTTCTTTTGCACCGGCAATAGGTCCTACCTTATCAGGATGGCTGGTAGGACATTTCCCATGGAGAAGTCTATTCTATGTGATTCTGCCAATTATTATAGTTGATATCATTGTTGCTTACATCATTCTTAAAAATGTAACAAAGCAAACATTTCCCAAGCTTGATATCTTGTCCATCATCCTGTCTTCCTTAGGTTTTGGCGGCATATTATATGCATTTAGTACTGCAGGTGGAAGTGGATGGGATAGTATGCAGGTTATCGTTTCTATGATTGTAGGTATTATTGCACTTACTTGGTTTATATTCAGACAGTTGAAATTAGATGAACCAATACTTGAATTCAGGGTATTTAAAAATAAAGTTTTCACCTTAACTACTGTACTTGGAATGGTTGTATTTATTGCAATGATCGGAGGATCAATTGTATTACCGTTACTAATGCAGAATATGCTGGGTTTCACTGCATTGGAATCAGGCTTGATGCTATTGCCCGGAGCTCTTTTAATGGGGATTATGAATCCTGTTACAGGTAGGTTATTTGATAAATTTGGTGCTAGATGGCTGGCGATTATAGGATTATCCATTATAACCGTAACAACATTTATGTTTACTGATCTTTCTTCTGAAACAACATTTATGTACCTGACAGTAGTTAATGCTGTAAGGATGTTTGGAGTCGCAATGGTTATGATGCCAGTAACGACAGCTGGATTGAATCAGTTACCAGTAGATTTAATACCACATGGCACCGCAATGAACAACACAATGCGTCAAATAGCTGGGGCAGTTGGTACCGCATTGCTGATAACCGTAATGACAAATAGCGCCCTGCCAGACCAAGGTGTCAACGGAGCGGTACATGGTGTTAACGTGTCATTTATAGTAGCAGGAATCTTTGCTATTGTGGGTCTAATTATATCCTTCTTTATTAAAAGTCCGGAGAATAAAGCGGTTGATTCTAAGGCGTGATAGGCTTTAGGAATTGCTGAAATATGCACTTAACCTTATAATAGGAAACATTACCTAAAATAAGGAAGGAGGGGTGTCAGTTGCCCATAAACATTCCTGAGAAATTACCTGTAAGAGAAGCGTTAAAACAGGAAAAAATATTTATTATGGATGAGGACCGAGCAAGAACCCAGGACATCCGCCCATTAAATATAGTGATTTTGAATTTAATGCCTGAGAAGGAAAAGACAGAGCTGCAGCTTTTAAGATTATTAGGAAATACACCATTGCAGGTCAATATCACTTTTTTGAGAATGGCTACCCATGAGTCAAAAAATGTTAGCAAGTCCTATCTTGACACGTTCTATTCAACATTTGAGAGCATTAAAAATCGCCGTTTCGATGGTATGATAATTACCGGAGCGCCCATTGAGCGATTAGAGTTTGAAGAGGTAAATTATTGGGAAGAAATAAAAGAGATAATGGAATGGTCTAAACAAAATGTGACCTCTGTTCTTCATATTTGCTGGGGAGCACAAGCTGCATTATATTACCATTATGGAATTGGAAAATATGAATTACCTAAAAAATGTTTTGGCATTTTTAAACATCAGCTTTCCGATCCAACAATCAAGCTTGTTCGTGGATTTGATGAAGTTTTCAATGCACCTCATTCAAGACACACAACTGTTTCAAGTGAGGAAATAAGTAAAAATCCGGATTTAACATTGCTCTCATCCTCTGAGGAAGAGGCACCATTTATCATCATGTCTAAAGATGCAAAGCATATCATGATCACTGGTCACCTCGAGTATGATGCCATAACGCTTGCTGATGAATATAAGCGTGATATTCTTAAAGGGGAAGATGTTGCTATACCAAAAAATTACTTTCCGGATAACAACACAGACCAACGTCCACTGAACTCGTGGAGGTCACACACCCATTTACTTTTTTATAATTGGCTGAATTACTACGTTTATCAACAAACGCCGTTTGAATGGGACTGATTTTTATAGTAACGACAAGCAAGTTTTTTCCGGGAATTTGTATTACTAATAGATTGTTATTGATAAAACACTTACGCTTTTACCAACTCGGGTACAAATGCGGTATCAACTTAAGCTCACACTGTTAGCTTTAAGCAGTGAATAACATAAATAAAGGGGTGTAATTTAAAATGCAAAAACAAATTAAACTTGTTAAACGACCAGTAGGAACACCAACATATGATAATTTTGAATTTGTTGATACACATATCGGAGAACCTGATGAAGGAGAAGTACTCATACGAACAAACTATATATCAGTTGATCCTTATTTAAGAGGAAGAATGAACGATGCAAAATCTTATATACCACCATTTGAATTAAATTCAGTTATTTCAAGTGGCGTAATTGGACAAGTTGTCGAATCCAAATCCTCAAAGTTTCAGAAAAATGATATCGTAACAGGTCCGCTGGGCTGGCAGGAATATTCAGTTGCAAAAGATTCATCGATCCGTAAAATTGATGCTGATTTAGCACCAGCTACTGCTTACTTAAGTGTATTAGGTATGACTGGATTAACAGCTTATTTTGGACTTTTAGACATTGGACAGCCTAAAGATGGAGAAACGGTTGTTGTATCTGGAGCTGCGGGTGCAGTTGGTTCAATTGTCGGTCAAATAGCCAAGATTAAAGGCGCATATGTTGTTGGAATTGCCGGCTCTGACGAGAAAACAGCTTATCTAATAAATGAATTGGGATTTGATGCAGCAATCAACTACAAAACCCAAGACGTTAGAACGGCTCTAAGTGAAGCATGTCCAAAGGGAATTGATGTTTATTTTGAAAACGTTGGTGGAGAAATAGGCGATGCTATACTTCCATTATTAAATAAATTTGCCCGTATTCCTGTTTGCGGAGCAATTTCCTCATATAATAACGAGGAGGTAGATCTTGGACCTCGCGTTCAGGGTTACCTAATTAAAACCAGTTCGTTAATGAGGGGCTTTACTGTCGGTGATTATACTCAACGCTTTAAAGAAGGTTCACAAGCATTGGCTGGATGGCTGCAGGATGGTAAATTACAATATGAAGAGACAATTACAGATGGATTTGACCACACAATTGATGCTTTCCTTGACCTATTTAAAGGTGGGAATCTAGGAAAGGCAATTGTAAAAGTATCAGATATCGAGTAAAAAAGGTGCTGTTCATTAACTAATAAAATGAACAGCACCTTTCTTAACAATAATATTCTACATATCTCGACATATTTCGGGTGGCCAGGCACCGGTTTTAAACAGATTTAAAAAGGGTAAGTAAAAGAATCATAAGGTTTGGCATGTTAATAGCTAGCAGAGGAAAAGGGGTGAACACGTATGTTTCTTAATTTATTGCCAACTTCTATTAAAAAGTATTTTCTTATGTCTAAACGACAACGTCAACATGAATTACAATTAACCTTGTGGCGTACTCCATTTTTTTACATTGTAGCGACTATATTTCTTGTGGCGTTTACACTTTTTTTGGATGTTGGATTAGGACTGGCTGATTACACAAATGATTTTTTTCATGCTAGTTTCGCGACTACTAAGCTCCTGATCAGTGCATTGATTGGCGGTATTTTAACATTAAGTGCATTTACGTTAAACTCACTCCTCGTTGTGTTAACTACTTTTAGCGGTCAGTTTTCACCAAGAATGTTGCAAAACTTTGTAAAAGATAAACAAACCCAGCATGTTTTGGGAATATTCAATGGGAGCTTTGTGTTCGTCCTGGTTATGTTTCTTTTTATCAGCAGTCATCCTGTAGAATACTTTGTGGCTGTTCCCTTTGCGACGGCAGGTATTGCTTTTTTAAGTGCCCTTACTTTTATTTTCTTTATTAATCACGCTACAGCCTGGATGCAGGTTCACAACATAACAGATGGTATGAAGCGGGTTTCAGAAGAAATCATCCATGGATCGCTAAAAAAGGATTTAGAAAATTACCGAACCAATAATCCTGGAGATTTATTAAAAAAATATCAATCTGAAAAAAAGACGGTAAAAGCCACAATTACCGGTTATATACAGCTAATTGACTTCTATGAAATGGTTGAGGAAGCTAAAAAAGATAACATTATCATAAAGATTGAAACTAGAATTGGAAGTTTTATTTTAAAAGATAATCTATTATTATCCTATTGGGGACCTGGTGCAGAGGATGTCGATCCAAAAAAATATATAGATATGATTAATATGGGGCATAAGGAAACAGAAATTCAGGATCTTAAAATGACAATGAATAAACTTGCAGAGATAGCTATTAAAGCCGTTGGAAATTCTGATCCCAAGACAGCAACCAATACCATACACCAATTATCTGATTTGTTACTGACTATGGACAGAAATATTTCATTTTCACCATACCTGGCTGATGAAGATGAGCAAGTTCGTTTTATTATGGAGACAGAAGACTTTGATTATTACCTTTACCAAGGGCTGGGAACAATTCGTCATTATGCACAAAAAAATTATCCGATTATAACAGAGCTTATTGCGTCGATTGAGAGGCTTGCAAAATCAATTGATTCCACAAGACACGATAGTCTTTGGAATTTCTCCAGGAATACACTGGATCATATTTATACAGAGTTTATCTTTGATATTGATAGAGAATTATTGTTAAAAAAGGTTTATGACCTCGCGGATACCACTGGTCATCTAGGTGAATACATTGAAATTGAGGAACGCTTAAGAGATCCACAATTAAGAAAGTAGCTTGTATGTGGAAACCCATTTGTGGTCCACATACCAAGCGCAAATCAGTTTGTTAAGATCAATTGTAAGATACCTTGATTTCAGCACTACCCCTAGGGACGAAGAAAAAAAGCATTACACGATATCGTTTGTTGGAAATGCGTAGTGCATCGTGGCCATAAAAATTAATGCGTAACATTTTGTTATACAAATCCGTCTATACATATAACAAATAGAGTTTGCTTCTATATAAACACTTTGTGGAAGTAAATAGATGGGGTGGTCAAGATGAAAAAGTGGTCTGTAGTGGTTATTCTTCTAATTAGTGCTCTGTTGGTAGCCTGTAGTAGCGATGAAAGTAGTGAAGCAGGAGACATGGCAACTGCGGAGAGTTCTGAGGAATCCAAAAGTGCCAACACTGGAACAAATAATGCTAACACTGAGCGAAAACCTAACGCAGCAGAAGACAGCGCCAAGTCAAAAGAAAATGACGCGCAGCAGGTAAATAGGAAAATTATTTATACGGCAAATCTTCATATATTAGTGAAAAATTTTCAGAAGGCCGTGAAGGATATACAGAAGCAGGTTTCGGAACGTGGTGGATATATTGTTGAATCGAATATGTATGGTGATTCCGGAGAAGGATCTACAAATGGTCAGATAACCGCTAGAATCCCCCAGGATAAGTTTAGACAGTTCATTCAGTTTGTTGAAGAAGGCAGCAGTAAAGTCATACAAAGTTCTGTTTCAGGTCAAGACGTTACAGAGGAATACATCGATCTGGAGTCACGCTTAAAATCTAAGCGAGTAGTGGAAAAAAGACTACTTTCTTTTATGGAACAGGCAAAAAAGACGGAAGACCTTTTAACTATTTCAGAAGACTTGGCAACAGTTCAGGAAGAAATTGAAACGATAACGGGAAGAATGAAATACTTACAAAACAAATCTGACTTAGCAACCATCACGATAGAAATACAGGAAAAAAATGTAACAATTTCAGGGATAAACCAGGATGAGTTAAACACATGGGAAAAAACAAAGCAGCAGTTTTTACAAAGTATTAACTTTTTAATCGCAGCTTTTTCGGGCATCTTTGTTTTTCTGATTGGAAATTTACCAATACTTATCGTGTTTGGAATCATTGGTTTTGTTGCACTTATAATGGTCAAAAAGAAAAGAAAGAATAACCATTAAAAAATCCCCCCCACGAATAGCTGCTATTCGTGGGGGGATTTTTGGGAATGTAAAGGACGTCAGTAATCGGTAAGTGATGTCTTCAATTGAGTAAAAAGTTCGGCCAGATAACTAGGGGCTGTCAAGTAAAGAAGGCCATTTCCTTCCAACTTAGGTGATAAGCCTAATGGAACAGTTCGTTTAATTAATTGGGCATATAGCTCAGGCTCAGATAATTCTCGATCAAAATAATTGTTTGCCTCGATTTTGATTAACGCCAATGCTCCAGAAGCATGTGGCGCCGCCATTGATGTACCACTCAATGTTGCGTATTTGCCACCTAAGTACGTTGATAAGATTTTTTCGCCAGGTGCAACGAGATCGAGCTCATTATTAGAATTAGTGAAATCGGAAGAATGCCGGTTTAAATCAATTGCACCTACACTAATGACTTCATTATAGCTTCCTGGGTAGGCAAATTCATCTGTTGAAAAATTACCATCTCCTTCATTTCCAGCAGCACAAACGACAAGGATATTCTCGTTAACAGCGCTTTTGATAGCTTCATAAAGCTTGGGATGGTCTGTTGGCCCTCCGAGTGACATGGATATAATATCTACTTTTTGCTCGATAGCAAAGTTAATCCCATCAATGATCCAGTCATATTGACCAAAACCTTTTTTGTTCAGGACCTTCACAATGAGCAAATTTGCTTCGGGAGCTACACCAGTTACCCCTTCATTGTTTAGAGTGGCGGCAATTGTTCCTGCTACATGTGTTCCATGACCAGCATAATCCATATAAATAGCTGGATTGTCCGAATCATCATCTGTAAAGTTTTTTCCACCAACGACACGTTCCATTAAGTCTGGATGGTTTATGTCACATCCAGTGTCAAGAATCGCTACCGTGACACCCTTACCCTTGGTAACCTGCCAAATCTCCGGGGCCTGAATGAGTTTAATCCCTTTTGGAATCTCATTGTCAATTTGATCCATCTCTTCATTCACTAGGTATGGAATAACTTGAACATAGTTTTTCATTTCATTCCCTCCTGATACAGGATATACTAAATGTTATCTAACATTCTAACATTTTAGATTGTTTAGCGATAGATTCATAAGTAATAGGAAAATTTACATGACTGTTAGAGAAGAAGAATTAGTTTTTCATGTTATAATAGTGTTAATTATTATTCGTACGTAAGGAGATATAACATGAATTTTATTTCAATAGATTTTGAAACTGCAAATGAGAAAAGACACAGTCCATGTGCAATAGGGATTGTAGTTGCAAATGAAACAGGGATCGTTGATGAGTTTTACAGTTTAATTAATCCGCTTATGGAATTCAGTTCTTTTAATATAAGAGTACATGGCATAATAGAAGAAGATGTTAGTGACGCACCAACTTTTCCAGAAATTTGGCCGAAGTTCAGATCCTATTTAACTGATAATACCGTTATTGCTCATAATGCTAGTTTCGATATGAGTGTCCTGAGAAAGACATTGGATTACTTCAATCTTACATACCCAGACATGGAATATTTATGTACTGTAGAGATTTCCAAACGCATATGGCCGGATTTAATGAATCATCGTTTAAATACAGTTGCAGCACATCACAGAATTACCTTTGAACATCACCATGCCTTGGAGGATGCACGTGTTGCTGCACTGGTTTTAGTTAAAGCAATACAGGAAAATGGAGCAGAACATCTAGATGATTTTATTAAAATATGTAATATGAAAAAAGGGAAAATATATGAAAGAGGTTATGTAACTCCAAAAATTAACGCTAAACGACGTACCAAGAGAATGTATTTTTAAATTAATTAATCCAATATAAGGGACGGATTAACGTGTTAAATCACTTTAAATATAAGTATGATGGTGAATATTTCACCTTATTCTCTATGTCACATCTAATAATGCTGGCTATAACTATTGCCTGTATAATAGTTGTTTACAGTATGAGAAATAGTAACCATGCATTTAACATAAAATACTTTGTTCTATTTGGGTTGATTGGTTCTGAATTGACCTTAAACTTGTGGTATATATTCAATGGAGTATGGAATGTTGAAAATACATTACCTTTTCAACTGTGCTCCATCTCTTTGTACTTAAGTATTTTTATGTTAATCACTGAAAAATTTTTTCTATTTGAAATCACCTTCTTTTTAGGCATAGGAGGAGCTTTACAGGCTTTATTAACACCGGAGCTGTATCACGACTTTCCGCACTATCGTTATTTCCACTTTTTTGTGGCGCACATAGCTATTGTGCTAGCGTCCATTTATATGGCATCTGTAAAAAAATACAAACCTACACTAAAATCAGTCTGGAAAGCAATGCTAGCTTTGAATCTGATTGCCATTTTCGTTTATATTATAAATCAATTAACTGGTGGAAATTACATGTTTTTGTCCTGGAAGCCTTCTAATGCTAGTCTGATTGATTATTTAGGGGAATATCCCTGGTATTTACTGTCCTTGGAGTTTGTCGCATTAACAATGTTTCTTATTTTATATGTAGTTTTTCCAATTTATAGTTATAGTAGAATAAAGAAATAGTAATTAGTGACAAAGTTTTGTACTAATTTCTCAATCTAACTTAAAGCAGAAAGTGTATACATTACACTTTCTGCTTTTGCATTATAATCTGCTATTATATACAAATTTCATAACGATACATCGTTAGATTGTAATAACCCAAGAAAATAAAATAGATATTACTAGAAGCAGTAACCCAGCAACAAGACAAGGGATAGTTAAAGAAAATGTTATCTTGTAAGGGTTGAGGTCACTTTTTTTTCCTTCGACTTCATTTAATACTCGTACCGTAGGATTTGAATTTTTAATCAACCGTTTGGAACTTCTTACAATCCCATTAAAAAATCCTCCTTGCAGTACAAGCATTGCACTACTAACAACGGTTAAAAGGAGAGAATACATAAATAAACTGTTGATCAAATTTAACAGATTAATAGAATGGTCTATAAAAAGAGAGGAGATCGTTGCTATTGAAAGTGTTAACAAAACTGGAGATGCAACCTTACGTAACATAATAATTGCCACCTACTAAAAAAGATTGTAATTACACAATTATAGCACATTAAATAATCGTTTGAAAATTAAAATAATGCTTGACTAGTTGAATAGATAGGAGTAACTTAA
>NZ_JBMERP010000107.1:0-9421 GCF_049310925.1 Virgibacillus sp. DJP39
GAAAACGGGGGCGTTGTTATGAGTATTGAGAAGGTAACCGTCGTTAAATATGATGGTGAAATTCGAAGTGAAACCCAGGATAACGCAGCAATCGAGCATCCATTAACTATTCAACTGGATGGGGAAGAATTTGCCACAATGGTTTGCTCTCCAGACCACTTAGATGAACTAGTTATTGGTTTTTTAGCATCTGAAGGAATAATACGTTCCTCAGAGCAAATCAACTCCCTTCAAATTGATAATACTCGTGGTTTTGCATACGTTGAACTGAAAAATAAACAGGTCAGAAATAAAGATTCAGTCTCTAAAAGGTTCATTGGTTCTTGTTGCGGAAAAAGTAGGCAGTTCTATTTTCAAAATGATGTTCTAACGGCCAAAACCATTCGTGGTCATATGAACATGTCAGTCAAGCAATGTTTACGACTAATGGAAGACATGCAAAATCAATCTTCTCTGTCTCAATTGACCGGTGGATTTCATAATGCAGCGCTTGGAACAAAGGAAAAACTTTTACTGTCACGAACTGATATTGGCAGGCACAATGCTTTGGACAAAATCTATGGCTATTGTTTACAGAATCATATTTCCTTAGCAGATAAAGTGGTTGTGTTTAGCGGGAGAATCTCATCTGAGATTGTATTAAAAGTTGCAAAAATCGGGGCAGCAATCCTTTTATCTAAGTCAGCGCCAACATCGTTAGCGCTACAACTGGCAGATGATTTAGGAATAACCGCGATAGGTTTTATTCGCACAAATCGTTTAAATGTATATACCCATCCAGAGCGAATTATTTAAGGTGAAAATTTATGAAAGAAGGAAATGATATGGGATTTAACCCACCAAAAAGAACAGCTGAATTAGCAATGAAACATGGAGAAAAAAAAGTTCATCTACCATTAATGACTTCACTAGTTCTCGGGTTTTTAGCAGGAGCTTTTGTAGCGTTTGGGTTTTTATTAGACATTCGAGTAACAGGCGATTTGCCGGAAGAAATATGGGGATCTATGTCTGCACTAATCGGTGGAGCAGTTTTTCCAGTCGGACTAGTATTTGTTTTGCTTGCTGGAGGCGAATTACTGACAGGTAATATGATGGCTGTCGCAACAGCAAGATTTTCAGGTAAAATTAAAACCATTCATATCGTTAAAAACTGGTCTATTGTAACAGTCAGTAATTTCGTTGGTTCAATTTTCGTTGCTTACTTTTTTGGACATATCCTCGGTTTAACGGAAACTGGTCCGTATTTGGAAAAAACAGTTGCTGTAGCTGGACACAAACTAGAGGATTCCTTTTTTCAGGCATTTGTGTCAGGAGTGGGAGCAAACTGGCTGGTATGTTTAGCAGTATGGCTTTGTTATGCTGCAGACGACATGGCAGGGAAAATTCTCGGGATCTGGTTCCCGATTATGGCGTTTGTTGCTATTGGTTTTCAGCACGTTGTTGCGAACATGTTTGTCATTCCCGCTGCAATCTTTGCAGGTTATTACACCTGGGGTGAATACTTTATTAACTTTGTTTCCGTGTTTCTGGGAAATGCTGTCGGTGGTGCTATCTTTGTAGGCTGGTTTTACTGGCTTGCCTATTTAAAAGAAGATGTTTGATTGTGGAAAGAGGACTGGTAAAAGCACGGTTGATAACTACACCTGCCCGAACGCATCAAAACGTATAACGAAAGGGTTAGATCTGGGAAACCAGCTCTAACCCTTTCATTTTGGATAATCATTCTATCTCGGAAGTTGAATGGATTACATGCTCGGTGCAATCCGAGCAAACATCCAGAATATCATAAACTTGTTCTTCATCTGCTGGTTTCTCAACCCTTCCACAAACCTCACAAATCCTGGCCATTTAGAAAGACCTCCCTTTCAAATTTCACCTTCAAGTGCATTTGCTTCATAGCCAATATCCATAACTGCTTGTTGAAAATCATCTAATGACCCAGCATTCTCATCAAAGGAGATGATAGCTTCTTTTGACTGAACATTTATTTTAACGTTACGAACTCCCCACACATCATGTAGAGCTTCTGAGACCTTGCTTTCATCTTCCTTTTGCAGTGCTGGGATAGATAGTTTATGGGTAATCAATGGTTTCACATCCTTGACTTAATGGGCTTGTTTATTCGATAACCCTTCTCCCATGCCATTTAAAAAGTGGATCATGGTGTTTAACGATGTTCTAACATTTGGATCTTTAGTTGATTTTACTAATCCCCAAATTCCAACTTGGTCCTGGTTGTCCGTACTTTCTGATGCTTTCTGCAACCCTTTGGTTAATCCCTGGATTATTTGGTTTAATTGATCAGGATCAATTGATGATAGTAGACCAATGCCACTCATACCATTTTTGATCATGTTGTGCACACTGGTTTGATTAATCTGTTCCATTGCAATGGATCCCACTTTTTCTCTTGTTCGAAGTAATCCTCTCAGCATTGGAAGAACACCTGATTCCTGCAACTCTTCAAGAATGAAAAGGCTATCCTGAATTGCTTCTCGGTTGTCTGCAATCTGCTTAAGAATAGCATTTAGGTCCTCTGCACGTTCTTCATCGACATTACTTTCTTTTCGCTCAATTTGCCTGGTCGCTTTTGCCATTATAAACCCCCTCATTCTTAAGCATTGCAGGTATCGAAGTGAAATCTTTGCGATCCCATTTCTTCTGTACTTCTACACCAATATGTGGTTGGGGATTGCCGAAGCGAAAGTTATTACGTGGCAATGGTGAATCGCCACTTTTTTCGAGCATGTCCATTTTCACATGTGCTTCCTTATAATTTGGTGTATGAGTATCTTTGTCGTAATAACTACTGGTTAATTTGTTTACAGCTTTTTCGCTTTCCGTTGTGTTCATAGGCAGATAGAGTTCTCTTCCTGTAACCCTTTCCGTTACTAGTACCCGGATCTTAACTATTCCGTATGGAGAGGTTAAACGGACCAGTGAACCAGTTTCCAAATCGCGTTCTTTTGCAAGTTCTTTAGAAACCTCTAACCAAGGACCAGGGGCGATATGTTGAAGACCATCTGACTTCTCTGTCATATTTCCTTCATGAAACTGCTCCAGTAGCCGACCATTGTTTAAGTGTAGGTCAAACTCTTCAGGCTCTTCTCTTGGTGGTGTCCAGTCGACAGGAAAAAGTCGTGCCTTACCGTCCAGGAATTTAAATTTATCTTTAAATAGTAGAGGTGTGCTTTCTCCGTTTCTTTTCACTGGCCAGATCTGGCTGTCCCATCCCTCTAAACGATCATAGCTGACACCTGCAAAAATTGGGGCGAGCTTGGCTACTTCATCCATGATCTCGGATGGATGCGTATACTGCCAGTCAGCACCAAGCTTGTTGGCAAAGTCCCGAAAAATTTCCCAATCTGGCTTGCTGTCACCAAGTGGCTTCAGAACTTGATGGAATCGTTGAATTCTTCTTTCCGTATTTGTAAAAGTGCCCTCCTTTTCGAGGCTGGGAGCGGCTGGTAAAACAACATCGGCAAATTGTGCTGTTTTTGAAAAGAAAATATCTTGAACCACAAAGAACTCTAGTTTTTCAAATGCCTCATGTACATAGTTTATATTTGAATCGACCAATCCCATTTCCTCACCAAATAGATACATTCCTTTTACCCGTCCATCAGTTATCGCTTCTACAATTTGATGGTTGTTTAACCCAGGCTTCTTAGGAATTTTTGTTCCCCAGGATTTTTCAAATCGAGCACGCACTTCATCATTTTCTACAGGTTCATAGCCTGGAAGCCAATTTGGCATCGTACCAAAATCACTCGCGCCCTGCACATTATTATGGCCCCGAAGTGGGAAAGCACCAGCACCTGGTTTACCGTAATTTCCTGTGATTAACAGAAGATTACTTATAGCTGTACTTGTGTCTGTACCTCCAAGGTGCTGGGTCACTCCCATTGCCCACAGGATACATGTTCCGTTAGAACTGTGTATTTCTTCTGCAACTTTTATTAATGTTTCTTTAGATAATCCAGTTACTTCTTCCGTATATTCGAGTGTAAATTTTTCTAATGAATCTTTATATTTGTCAAAGTGGTTAACGCGATCCTGCAAGAATTGTTTATCTTCCCAGCCTTGATCAAGAATATATTTGGTTACCCCTGATAGCCAAACAAGATCTGATCCTGGCTTTGGATGGATATGCATGTCTGCCCGATCAGCTAAATCATTTTTTCGTAAATCTGAGACGATTAGTTTTTGATTCCGTAATTTGTGGGCCCGCTTTACTCTGGTTGCTAACACTGGGTGAGACTCTGCTGGGTTTGCCCCAACAACAATGACCAGGTCAGCACTTGAGATATCGTCGATTGTACCTGAATCTCCACCAATTCCAACTGTCCGCATTAGACCGGCTGATGCTGGCGTTTGGCAATACCTGGAACAGTTATCGATATTATTCGTTTGAAAAACAGAGCGTGCGAGTTTCTGAAATAAGTAATTCTCTTCGTTTGTACACTTTGAGGATGAAATAAATCCTATTGAATCAGGACCCTCTTTGTCTTTCATTTCTTTAAACTTTTCGGCCATAAGGTTTAAGGCCTCATCCCATGACGCTTCATAGAACTTATCGCCTTTTCGAATAAGCGGCTTAGTCAGGCGTTCTTCACTGTTAACGAAATCCCAACCGAATTTACCCTTTACACAGGTTGAAATGCCATTAACGGGTGCCTCCTCTTGTGGTTGAATCTTTAAAATTTCCCGACCCTTTGTCCATACCTCAAAGCTGCATCCAACACCACAGTAAGTACAGACTGTTTTTGTCTTTTTGATACGGTCTTCCCGCATTGTAGCTTCAACATTAGAAATAGCGAGAATTTCCTTGTAACCAGGTTCTACATCTTTTGTTATGTCAATCATTGGTTCTAATATGTTCTTAGGAATCCCAGTCATATATCCCGCTTTTCCAAGCATCGACTTTTCCATTAATGCATTACAAGGACAAACCGACACACAATGACCACAAGATACACATGAAGATTCATCAATTGGAACATTATTATCCCAAATAACTCTGGGCTGCTCTTTTTCCCAGTCAATGCTTAACACTTCACTTACCTGGAGGTCCTGACAAGCTTCAACACAAAGTCCGCATAGAATACATTGGTCTGGCTCGTAGCGATAAAACGGATGTGAGTTATCAGGAGGATATGGCTTTGGTGTGAATTCATACTTTTGGTGCTCAACTTCTAAGTATTCTGCAGTGTTATGCACCACACAGTTTCCATTGTTGTTATCACATACCGTACAATAAAGTTCGTGATTTTTTAGAATACGTGACATTCCTTCTAGCTGAGCTTCTCTTGCAACTTCAGATACAGAATTGACTACCATATCAGGTACTGCCTTGGTTGAACATGCTCTCTGCAAGTCTCCATTCACTTCTACATAACAGGTGTCACAGGTTTGGATAACGCCGACACCCAGGTCTGGTTGTGAGGAACAAATATCTGGAATGTATACATTGTTCTCCAGAGCTGCTTCTAAAATAGATTGCCCTTCATTCGCTTGAATTTCTTTATCATTCACTTTGAGGGTGAAACTATTTTCTTTCATTGACACCAACCTCCTTAACTATTTTGACTATAGTTAAAGTATTAACCATTCAATAACCTGTGATACAAGCAAATGTGTTATTTTGTAATAATTTGCCGGACAATAACCATTATATTTTTTAATAGTACATTCTATAGAAACTGAGTCGTTTTTCTTTTCATACAGAAATGGTATGTGGTCTAATAATTAGGGAAGGAGGTCATCACATGGTAAAAATTAAAGTTTATTCGGATTATGTGTGTCCTTTTTGCTTCTTGTTAGAAAAACCATTGCTTGAAGCCATGGAGGGAAAAGAAGCAGAACTCGAATGGATGCCGTTTGAATTGCGCCCTGAGCCAAATGAAACCCTAAAGCCAGAGGATGATTATTTACAAACCACTTGGAAACAGTCGGTTTATCCTTTTGCTGAACAATTAGGTGTTGAATTAAAATTACCAACCGTATCACCTCAGCCATATACGCATCTTGCTTTTGAAGGATTTCAGTTTGCGAAGAAACATAATTTGGGTAATGAATATAGTAGTCGGATGCTTAAAGCGTTCTTTCAGGAAGACTTGGATATCGGAAATGTCGACGTTCTGGCAACTTTAGCTGAAGAGATTGGTTTAGATAAAAATAAGTTTCATACTGCTTTAGTGAACAGGACCTATAAGGATATCCATCTAAATGCATTGAAGCAGGTTGAAGACGAAAATATAACTTCCGTCCCTACGCTTAAAATCGGTGACAAGACTCTAGTAGGTCTGCATAGCAAAGAACGGCTAGCAGAAGCTATAGATGAAGCAAATAAACCGAGGCTAACCTTTGGAGATGGAGCTGTCTGTGGACCAGATGGCTGTTATATATAATTAGGAGGAAAAACTATGACAACGAAGAAAAAAATTACAGTGTTCTCAGACTTTTTGTGACCATTCTGCTTTATAGGGAAAAACCCGCTTGACCAGGTGGTTAAGGATTATGATGTTGAAGTTGAATGGAAGGCATTTGAACTAAGACCAGAGGGTGTTGACATTCCTGCTCATACCCCGGAGTACATGGAGAGGGCCAAGGCTGGCGTTGAATCTATGTCAAAGCAATACGGTATTGAGATGAACTGGAATGATAAAAGTAAGCATTCACGCCATGCATTAGAAGGAGCCAAGTTTGCTGATTCCCAAGGAAAATCAAATGATTATCATGAGGCTGTTTTCCGTGCGCAATTCCAGCAGGAAAAAGCGATCAACGACATTGATACATTGGTAGGAATCGCGGAAGCAATTGGCCTCGATCCAGTCGCGTTTAGAGAGGCGCTCGAATCAAGAAAACATGAACCCGAGGTCTTAGATGACATTCAGGAAGCAAGCCAAATTGGTATAACCGGTATTCCTTGTTTTATTTCAGGGAACAAAGGCGTCATGGGTGCACAATCCTATGAGGATCTTGTTGAATTAATTAAGAACGATTAAATAAAATCGATTTAAAATAAATTCAAAGGCTATCAATTATAAAAACCT
This sequence comes from Virgibacillus sp. DJP39, assembly GCF_049310925.1. Classification (NCBI taxonomy): domain Bacteria; kingdom Bacillati; phylum Bacillota; class Bacilli; order Caryophanales; family Bacillaceae; genus Virgibacillus; species Virgibacillus sp. DJP39. The sequence continues at coordinate 7,056 of NZ_JBMERP010000107.1, forward strand.
GATGGCCTTTTCCCTTTTTCACTTTGGAGTATGCTGCATGTTAAGGGTATGACTGAAAATTACTTTCAAAATCGAGCATGGTTCAGCCAAAATCGAGCGCTAACGGCGATAATCGAGCACCATCATAAAATATCGAGCACCAACAACCACGAATCGAGCACCAAAAGTTTGGCGCTCGAATTATCGACGTCGCTGCTCGAATTTATAACATTCATGCTCGATTTTAACTAAAAGTTTTGCAGTCCTTATTAATTCCTTAGTTCTGAAGGAATTACACGCGATAAATATGTGAATAATAAACCGGGTGTTGTTGAAATGAAAATTAAATAAATTGCAGAACAAGAGAGAATTCACACCTTGAGAAGCAATGTAAGGAGGAATAAAACATGGCAAAAGTACTGGCAGTATTATCAGGTGGTTATAAAGATGAGAAAAATGATTATGAAACAGGCTGGTGGGGAGAAGAATTGTTTTCTCCACTCGAATCGTTAGAGAAGGCTGGTCATGAGGTTGATCTAGCTTCCCCATTAGGAGGCAAACCTGTTGTTGATGAGGTGAGCTTTTTACCTGAATATGATCCAGAGGGAACCTATAAAGCGTTGTATGAGTCAGGAAGGGCAGATGATACTAAGAAGCTTTCGGCAATCAATTCAAAGGAATACGATGTGGTATTGGTCGTCGGTGGTCACGGTGCTATGTACGACCTCGCAAAAAGTGAGGATCTACATCGTATTATCAATGAAATTTACGATAATGGTGGAATAGTCGCTGCGGAATGCCATGGTCCAGCACCGCTTATTTGGACGCTTCGCCCAGATGGGAAAAGTATAATTGATGGTAAGAATGTCACTGGTTATCCAGATGAAATAGAGCCAGAGGGATTGCTGGATATCTTACCATTTAGCCTGGAGCAGGAAATGACGAAAGTGGCTAACTATGATAAAGGTAACTTAAGTGAAAAAGCACATGCTGTATGGGCTGACGATCAAATTGTAACAAGTCGTGATCCATTTTCATCAGATCTCATGGGCGATGAATTGGTTAAGGCGTTAGAAAAAAAGAAGTAAAATATAATGTATCTCACTTCCATATTGGAGGTGAGATTTTTTTAGTTAGAAGTAAATTCAATGGTATAGTGGAATTAATTAGTAATTGAAGGAGGGGGCAAAGCAAATGAACAGTACCACACAATCTCATTTTAAAAATCTGAAATCTGACGACAAAAACATACGCTACGAGGCATACATTTCTATACTTGCTGAAACGGAGGGACCGGTGGATTGGGCTTATGAAGTATGGGACAAACTAAAAGACGATTTAACACACGCTGACAATCACAGAAGATCACGTGCAGCCCAGTTCTTGTGCAGTCTGGCAATAAGCGACCCTGAGAAAAGAATGATAGAAGACTTTCAATTGATTTGGAAAGTAACATATGACGAAAAATTTGTAACGGCCAGGCATACGCTGCAATCAATTTGGAAAATAGGTTTAGCTTGCGAAGAACTGAAAGAGCTAGTGGTTAACAGTTTTGTCGATCGCTTCACTAACGGTGTTAATGAAAAAAATTATACATTAATTCGTTTTGATATCATTCAAGGACTTCGGAATTTATATGAGAAGAAACAGGAAGAAGGAATAAAACAAGTGGCACATCAATTAATTGAAAAAGAAGATGATACAAAGTATAGGAAGAAATATGCTGCTGTGTGGAAAAACATCGAATTGTGCAGTAGTTAACGTTCGATTACCTTGATTAACCAATAGTAAAAAGCACTTATTAGGTCATTCTAACAGTGGATGAAAATCCGCCAAAATGGTTAGAGGAGGATGACAATGCCACAAGCAAACGGAGTTCACGAAACATTAGAAATCCATGAATTGTTAAACTTCAAGAACTTATGTCTAACAAAATCAACGGTTATGAGTTCCTTAACACAGGATCCAGAGCTTAAGCAATTATTGAAACAAACAGCCCAAACGGACAGAGAAAACATTCAAACATTAAAAGGCTTTTTATCCTAAGGGGGAAATGGAATGAATGAAATGATTCAAAATATGACAGGTATGGGCGGTATGACGGAGCAGGTTATCGCAACTGATTTATTAGTATCAGCTAAATCAGGTATAAAGAATTATGCACTTGCGCTGACTGAAACAGCTACCCCAGAGATTAGGGAAGCACTAAAGGCACAGCTTAACACAGCAATTGATGTACATGAACAAATAACGAACTACATGATGTCTAAAGGCTATTATCATCCTGCAGATATGATTGAACAGAATGCCGTTGATATGAAAACAACCGAAAGCGCATTAAGTTTACCTCAACAATAATTGTAAAAGGCTCACTGATCAGTGAGCCT
>NZ_JBMERP010000108.1:0-9154 GCF_049310925.1 Virgibacillus sp. DJP39
TAAATGCCTTTCCACGTTTAAGACCTTGTTTATAAATATTGATATCCTTGGATAAAAGTATCGAAATTTCTTTCTCTGTTAAATATATTTTGCACTTATGTAGGGGGAGCGTCAGGAAAATGCGGATTTGCAACGTTAAGGAATTTTGAAATAAAAAAACCTAATTCCCCCGTATTTTTAGTGGGAAAACTAGGTTTTTGAAACGATTATGTCCTTTTAGGGCAATGCTACCAGGCGAGACTTTTTAGACTTAAGTAAATTAATAAACATAGTTTTCTTTTTTGGGTGGTGGTGAATTGAAGGCAGCAATGACACCCAGAAGGGGGAGAATCATCAGCAATAGGATTGCTTCATTAAAACTTCTAAATCGCTCAAAAGCAATTGCCAGCGGCAATGGTCCAAGAGCAGAACCTATGACCATCATTGTTTGGGCCAATCCTCTAATACTACCGAGGTTCGTTAAGCCAAAATAGTTCGGCCAAACAATGTTCAGCGTAATACGTTCAAAGCCGTTCATCAATCCCCAGAGTACTCCAAAGATAACAGTTTCAAAAACACTATCCATAAATAATAATAGAATTAAAAAAATAAGCGTGCCAATAAAGGATAGACCAATAACTTTGTGTACAGGAACCTTTTCCAAAATAAATCCTGCAATCATCGTGACTGGAAATCCAATAATAGCCATTAGACTTAACGTAAATGAAGCCATTCCCATGCTTAAATGATGTTCCTCAAAAATTCTAAAAAGATGAAACGTGATTGCTGTATTCACCAAAGCGGGAATTGCAACGCAAAATAACATCAACCAAAATGCTCGTGTTTTTTTGGCTTCCTTTAGCGTCCAATTTACTTCTTCAACATTCTCTGACCCTTCAATAGCCTCGGTATTCTTTTTAGGACGATGCGAAGCATTATCCGGCATTAATCCTATATCCTCTGGTTTATTTTTAATGAAAAAGGCGGAAACTGGCAGGAAAATGACCACAACTAGAATTCCGAGAATCTGCCAAGCATGTTCCGAACCAAACTGCTTGATTAGCCAAGTGTTCAATAATGGAAACGTTACTGCACTGATAAAACTTCCCATTGCCATAAGGCTCATTGCTCGACCACGTTTTTTAATAAACCATTGTGGAACTAATGTATTGGGGATAAGAGTCATCGAACCTTGACCAAAAAATCGTAACATGAAAAAAGCAATAAATAACATGACAGGGTTAGCGACCAAACTACTCCATAGACATGCAATTCCAAGCATCACAGTAGCGATAATACCCATCATTTGCTGACCAAATCGATCCACACCACGTCCGACTAGAAAGAGCAAACCGCCTGATAATAGGGTGGCAGCAGAATAAATCCCTGATACCAATGTGTCGTTTCCATGAAATTGTTCGACGAATGACCCAACAAATACGGATATACTATACGTTTGACCGGGCCCTGAAAAAAAGATTCCCATTGCACTAATCGCTACAATTACCCAGCCATAATAAATCTTTTGTTCCCTTTTTTTACTATTAGCCGTACTCATATTTCACCTACTTTTATTCAAGTCCTGAATTTTCATCATGCTTTCTTGCGAGAGTATGGTGGGGGACGCCAACGCTTCAGAACTATGTACGTAAGCAGTTTTCTAATCTAAAAAAACCGTTCCACTGATAAGGAACGACTTTTAATTCCCCAAAAGTAGATTTTCAGGACTTCTTAAATTCTTTCTCCGTTTTTTAATCGTTCGATAAACTCATTTAAATCTTCTTTTTTTACTCTCCAATGTCTTCCGATTTTAAAAGCTGGAATTTTATTTTCTTGGACTAATTTATATGTAGTCATTTCACTTAATTGTAGATACTCTGCTACTTGTGCAACGGTCATAATTTCATTTGTCATACGAAAGCCTCCAAATTGTTAGCGTGTAACCATCATACCACAGAAAATAGATACCTTAAAAAAAATCGCTTTTAAATATACTCAGTTATGTTTAATTATACTCAGGTATAAATAATTTGTATCTTTTTGAAAGTTAATAGCTATTTAAAGAAAAGTAGAGAATACGGTAGTATATCGTTAATGTTCGCGTTTTCATGCTGTTTTGCAGTCGGAATTATATATGGTATGATTCATCTTATTGAAAACGGAAAATACTTTTGTGTAAGTCAAAAGTTATCATACTATAAACTATCAAAAGAGGTGCTGAATTGAATATAGAAAAAATTAAGCAAGAATGGTTTGGAAATATACGAGGAGACGTGCTATCAGGAATGGTTGTGGCTATGGCACTTATCCCTGAAGCAATAGCATTCTCTATTATCGCTGGAGTAGATCCGATGGTAGGACTTTACGCTTCCTTTTGCATTGCGGTTGTCATAGCCTTTACAGGAGGACGTCCGGGAATGATATCTGGCGCAACAGGAGCAATGGCTTTACTTATGGTAACGTTAATTGCAGACCATGGTTTGCAGTATTTATTAGCCGCAACTATTTTAACAGGAATAATACAAATTTTATTTGGCGCATTTAAACTTGCTAGAGTTATGAAATTTGTTCCACGGTCAGTTATGGTGGGGTTTGTAAATGCGCTTGCTATTCTTATTTTTATGGCACAAATTCAACACTTTAAAGGCGAGGGTTGGATCATGTATGCTCTTGTGGCCTTAACATTAGCAATCATTTATTTATTTCCTAGAGTTACAAAAGCCGTGCCATCTACACTTGTCGCTATTATAATTGTTACCGTAATTACAGTTTTTGGGCATGTCGATATTAGGGCAGTAGGAGACTTAGGGAATTTAACGCAACAGTTGCCCGTTTTTTTAATTCCTTCCATTCCGTTAACCTTTGAAACATTTATGATTGTACTTCCTTATTCTTTAGCACTTGCAGTTGTTGGTTTACTTGAGTCTCTATTAACATCAAATATTGTGGATGATATGACAGATACGGAGAGTAATAAAAACAAAGAAAGTCGTGGTCAAGGATATGCGAATGTAGTAACAGGTTTCTTCGGAGGAATGGCTGGTTGTGCAATGATCGGTCAATCCGTTATCAATGTAAAATCTGGAGGATCAGGGAGATTGTCAGCGCTTGTAGCAGGTGTATTTTTAATGTTTTTGATTATCGTGTTAGGTGGGGTAGTTGTTCAAATTCCAATGGCTGCCTTAGCAGGAGTAATGATCATGGTATCTATTGGTACATTTGATTGGTCCTCCATAAGAAATCTCCATAAACTACCTAGAACGGATGCTGCGGTAATGCTAATTACAGTTATAACAGTATTAGCCACGCATAACTTATCTATTGGTGTACTGGCAGGAGTAGTATTAAGCGCCATATTCTTTGCAGCAAAAATTTCTAAAGTATCGGTTACAGAGAAACTTGTTCGTAATGGAACGAAGAAAATCTACAAAGTAAACGGACAATTATTCTTTGCATCAGTAAATGATTTCCCTAGTAAATTTAATTTTAACGATACGGTCAATGAGGTTGAAATCGATTTAACACTTGCGCATCTATGGGATGACTCAGCCATTGGTGCACTAGACAAAATTGAAATGAAGTTTAAACAATATAATATTAAGGTATATTATTCAGGTCTCAACGATGAAAGCCATCATCTGAAAAAGCGGATAGGTGGACTATCGAAAGCATCAGGCCATTAATAATCACTAGTTTTTAAGCTACAAATTGAGGTAAATAAGCAAAAGAGGTGAAGGCTTTGTTTAACCGAATACTATTAGCTGTTGATGAATCAAAACATTCCTATCGTTCCGCGAGTTATGCAATTGAGTTAGCTAAAAAGTTTAATGGAACGATAGATGTTGTCTATGTGGTTGACGGACAGACATCTAAAGAAGACGTTTTGCATTCTGGTAATAAAATGGCGATCGAACAAAAAAGAAAAGAAAAGATTAAGTCAATTCAAGAGTTATTTGATCAAACCGATATAGATTTCCGTGTGCATATCCTGCACGGTGAACCAGGGCCAGTTATTGTGGAATTTGCGAATAAAAATAATTTTGATTGTGTTGTATTAGGGAGTCGTGGTCTAAACAATCTCCAAACGATGATTTTAGGTAGCGTAAGTCATAAAGTCGCTAAACGTGTAAACTGTCCTGTTCTTATTGTGAAATAAGAAGGTAAAAGTAGAAACTGTTTAATTTAATGCCTATATCATGAAGAAAGTAATATGTTTTTTAGATAACTTCACTATAAGGGGTACCATTAGCATTTTAAACTGCTGGCGGTACCCCTTATGTTTTCTGTCCCCCTTGGATAGGTTTCTATATAATGAAGACCTAGACACATTTGTAATTTCACAAATTTGATTTACAGTCATATTTCCTTCTTTATATAGCTTTACTGCATAATTCATTCCTGCATGATTTTTATGATACTTTTTTAAACGCCCTTTAAACTTTCCTTCTTTCTTAGCCAACTCAATCCCTTCACGTTGTCGCATACGAATAAGGTCTCGCTCTAATTGGTTAACACCGGCCATAACCGTAATTAAAAATTGGCTGTAAGGATTTTCTTTTGATAAATCAAGCCATGTATCCTTGAGTGATTTCAAGTTTGCCTTTTTACTTCGTATGTAATCGATTAGTTCAAACAAATCTTATGTACTACGAGTGATACGAGTTAAATCTGTAACGTAAATGATATCATCTTCCTTTAAACCCCCTAACTTGGATTTATTCTTCACGTTCCATTCTCATTTCTATGCCACCTTCCATTTATTATCACTCCTCATTCCTACTCCAATAAATACAATGTTATTTAGAAGTAATAGGGATATCTAAGTATGAAGAGCATGGATTAGTAGTAAAAGTATCTTCATCCACCTATTAGTTGTAATCTTCCTTACAGTTAATTTTTGTTGGCTCATGTAAAATAAAAAAATGAAGGTTGCAAGGGAGGGAGTGTATCAATTGAATAAGTTAGTTCATTTTTCGATAATCTTAGGATTTATTATTTTAGCTGGATGTGCCAATCAAGATTCTGAAACCACTACAGATATCCTTTCAGGGGATTGGACCGCAATTGAAGAAGCTGGAGAAGGACAGACAGTTCATTTGTTTATGTGGGGTGGAGATGAGGGGATTAATCAATACATTGATGATTATGTAACGCCTGAATTAAAGAAGCGCTATTCGATTAGTGTGGAGAGACACCCGATGAATACCGAAGATTTTATTGCTAAATTACAAACAGAAAAACAAGCAGGTAAGACCACTGGAACGATGGATATTATTTGGATTAATGGTGAAAATTTTAAAAAATCTAAAGAAAATGGCTTGCTTTTGGGTGATTTTTCTAGCGAATTACCCAACGTGAAAAATCACATTGGAATTGATCAGGCTTTTACGAACTATGATATGGGTACAGCAATTGAAGGGCAGGAAGCCCCGTGGGGAAAAGTACAATTCGTTTTCATTTATGATGAAGCACGGGTAAAGAATCCCCCGCAGTCTTTTAAAGAACTAATAGAATGGGTGAAGAAAAATCCAAACCGCTTTACCTATCCGAATGTAAAAGATTTTACGGGAAATGCATTTATCCGTCAGCTTATGTATGATGTTGCAGAAGAACCTACTGAAATTGCCGGAGGATATAATCAAGGATGGGTCGATGAAAACGGAGAACAAGTTTGGAACATGTTAAACGAAATGAAGCCTTATTTGTGGCGTAATGGGGAGACATATCCGGATTCGCTAGCCCAATTAGATAAAATGTATGCAAATGGAGTAGTTGATTTCACAATGGGTTTTAATGAAAAGCGGATAAATAGTTTAATAGAAGAAGGCACATTTCCGTCAACAACGAAAACATTGGTTTTAGAACCCGGTTCAATTGGAAACACACATTACTTAAGCATTCCATTTAATAGTCCGCATCCTGCAGCTGCAATGATAGCAATTAATTTCATGTTGTCTCCTGAAGCGCAAACAAAAAAAATGGATCCGTCTATGTGGGGAGAAGGTTCAGTATTAAACCGAGAAAAGCTAACGAAAAAACAACTAAATCAATTTGAAAAAGTATGGGGTGAATCTATCGTACCCAGTGATGCAATTTTATCCGATTTAGACACTGAATATACGAACTGGATTAAGGAGAATTGGGAGAATGAAGTCGTTAAAAATTAAAAGGCCTTATCTTTACATTCTGCCAGCCTTCCTATTTATTAGTCTGTTTGTCGGGTATGGACTTTTCCGTGCGGTGATTGAAAGTTTAAGCGACTCCCGCTCGGTGTTTATCCATTATATTTCTTTATTTAAAAGCGAAGAAGTATATGACTCTCTTAAAAGTAGTCTTTATGTAACCGTTACATCTACTTTATTCTCTTTGCTGATTGGGTTAGGTATTACACGATTTCTATTTCGCTTTTTTAAAAGTGTCAAATGGAAATATATTGTATGGATTCCAATGATTATACCTCATTTTGTTGCTGCGTATTTAGTATTTATCTTGTTTTCTCAGACAGGATTAGTATCAACGATTTTATATTATTTTAATGACATTGGACTCCCCATACCATTAGTGAATGATCAAGGCTATATCGGGGTTATCCTGACTTATATTTGGAAAGAGGTTCCATTTGTTATCTTGATGCTTTTACCCATTTATCAACAAATAGATCAGCGGTACGAAGACGTTGTTCGAACGCTTGGAGGAAATAGGTGGCAAGTGTGGAAAACGGTTGAGCTCCCATGGGTCGGTCCAGTCCTTTTAGAGGTGGGGTTAATCATTTTTGCATTTGTGATTGCAGCTTATGAAGTTCCCGCATTATTAGGGGTTACCTATCCGAAAATGTTCTCAGTGCTTGTGTATGAGTGGTTTTATGAGGGGAACTGGGAAAACCGTCCACTAGCCCAGGCATTGATGATTGTTTTAACCGTTGTCATGATAGCTAGTAGTTTAATAGTTATTAACATTTCCAAAAGATGGCAAAAACAATGGAGGAAGGAGAAGGTAAAATGAAGGCAATTTTTAAAAAAAGTTGGTATATAATCATTTTACTAATTCTGCTCGTTATTTTTACCTTTCCGATATTTCTATTAATTGTAAAGAGTTTTTCTGATGGTTGGGATTTCCCTCATTTGTTTCCGCAAGGCTTTACTATACGTGGTTGGGAATTACTAAATAACGATCCAAAACTATTAGAGTCCATTTATACGACTGTTATCATTGCTGTTTCTGTTATTATGCTAAATATTATTTTTGCTTTACCTGTAGCAAAGGCGTTAAGTCATTACCAATTTCAAGGGAAATCGGTGTTAGAAACAATTCTTTTATTACCTATCTTAGTTCCTAGTTTGGCCATTGCGATGGGTCTTCACCTTACTATGATTCGTCTTGGATTGTCTGATCGGTTGATTGGCGTCATTTTAATTCATATGCTCCCAACATTGCCTTACTCAATTCGTATGTTTAAAGCAGGATTTGATCAACTCGGGATAAAATGGGAAGAACAAGCCCGTGCAATTGGAGTCAGTCGTTTTTGGGTATTTTGGACAGTGACCCTTCCAATGCTTGCACCAAATATACGCAGTGTCTCTTTATTAGTTTATGTTATATCGTTAAGTCAATATGCTTTAACAGCAATTATTGGTGGAGGAGTAGTAACCACCTTGCCAATGATTTATTATCCATTTTTTAATAGTGCAGATGAGAAGGTCATAGCTACTTTCTCCATTGTATTCGCCATTCTACCAATTGCTTTTTTGTTGTTACTGGAAGTTTTGATGAAGATATATGTAAATATTATTAGACGCTAGTAGTAGGGGGAGTAAAGATGAACCATCTGCTCGATGTAAGTAACTTAGAGAAAACCTATCAAAATCAAGCGATATTATCTACTATTTCTTTTACCGTTGATAAAGGTGACATGGTAACTATATTAGGTCCTTCTGGCTGTGGGAAAACGACATTACTACGGTGTTTAGCAGGTTTAGACTCGATTTCATCGGGGGAGATTTTTTTAAATAACAAGCGAGTGACAGAAGATTCGCCCGAACAGCGCCCCATAGTCCTGATGTTTCAAGATCCTCTTTTATTTCCACATATGACAGTCATAGAAAATGTCATGTTTGGTTTAAAACAGCAAAAACTACCGAAGAAAAAGCGTTTGGAGCTTGGTATGGAAATGCTAGTAAAAACGGAAATGGACAGTTATAAGGATTCGTTCCCTCAATCGTTATCAGGTGGACAACAACAGCGGGTCGCTCTTGCTCGAGCATTAGTGATGAAACCTGCATTACTGCTTTTGGATGAGCCATTCAGTAGTTTAGATCAGCACTTGAAAGAAACATTGCGAGATTGGGTTTGTTCTCTATTAAAAGAAGAGGGAGTCACAACCATGATTGTTACGCATGATAAAGAAGAAGCAATGATGATTGGTGATCGAGTTATTTTGTTAAAAGACGGAAGCATTCAACAACAAGGAAAGCCGAATAACGTGTATCAGTACCCAGACAATGGAAACGTGGAAGAGATGTTCTCTGATGGGTTACAACTAGATGAAACCTTTGTTCCGAGCCAATATTTACGACTCGTTCCACTGCTTGAGGAAACTTCTGGTAAAATTGTCAGTCGAGGTATAGTATCAAGCTTCTTCTTTAAATATGGTTTGTGTTTTTATCAGGTGAAATTAAGTGATCATGATAAAAAAATAATTCTCCATTCTAGGCTGGAACTCAAAGCAGGGAGTAAGGTTTTGATAGTGTCTAACATGAATAAGTAGGACAGAAGAGTGTAAGGAGGCTTACAGTTGAAAAAGAGTGTTTAAGGTATAGTAGAAACAACTTAAATGGACGGGGGAAATAGAATGAATCGACGTATACGAATCGTTTTTATTTTTCTTTTGGTGATAGGTGTTATCATTTATCTAAATCAAACGGTGCTTACACTTTCACCTCAACTGTTGAAAGAATGGTTTGTTTCATTTGGAATATTTGCTCCCGTTATATTCATCTTTGCTTATACAGTAAGACCATTTATTTTGTTTCCTGCTTCGATATTATCAATCACATCCGGTTTAGTATTTGGCGCAGTAGCTGGAACTATATACACTGTGGTTGGTGCTACTCTGGGAGCTACTTTCTCTTTTATATTAGCAAAAAAACTAGGCAAGGGATTTGTGAAAAATAAAAGT
>NZ_JBMERP010000109.1:0-9105 GCF_049310925.1 Virgibacillus sp. DJP39
CCCGTTATTTTACCATTTATTAGCGGGAGAATACCCGAGGCAACTCCATGTAAAGGATCACCTAACTGAAATGGATTGTACACATTGTACATAACGATTGGTGCATCTGTAAGTGTACGGGTTTCTGCGATAATCTCACCTATGTTAAGAAAAACTTTACTGGTAAGCAGTTTTTGTTGCAGTAATTTCTGAAACAAGCCTGGATTTTGACCGCTCTCCAAACTAGCGCTTTCCAATATTTCCAGTAAATCATTATTTCCAATGGTCAAAACAACATAATCGGCATGCTTTAACGCTTGGCGATATTTTTGGTCTGTTTTTAATGCAGTCAATAGTTGATCTGTTTGCCACCCGGGAACTCCAAGGTTTCTAACCCGTAAATCACCATCATCTCCAATTAAATATGGATAAGCAACTTTTGCAGGGTTATGGTTAGTCTGCCCTAAGTTGTAACCGAATGGTATTGAGTCACCAAGGGCCACAAGTGATTCCTTACCATTATTACTTTTCGCATTCGAGGTTGAAGAAAAAATCACACTAAGAATTAACACGAATGCCAAAGCCTTTAAGATTTTACTTGTCAAAAAAACACTTCCTTTCTTTCTATCATCTACTAGACAGTATAAATAATAGAAATGGAATAGTCTGTCGAAACTTGCTGTTTAAGGTAAATAATTTTACATAAATGTTAACAGTGCTTTTACCAAACGCGAGGGTTGAAATATACGATAGCTTGATATAGACTAAAGTTAATTGAATAGTTATCAAGAGTGACCGAGAGAACTGGCTTAAAGACGTCACAGCAACCTGCTTAAAGTAAGGTGCTACCAACCAGCAAGGCGAATGCTTTGAATGATGAATCGGTATAAAATCCCTTTTTGCATTTCATTGCAGGAAGGGATTTTTAAGCAGTTAAGAAAGTATAAGTCCTTTCTTACTGCATAAGTGCAACTAAGTGGCCATAATGCTTGGCGATAAGCCAAGTTTTCTACACCGATGATGGAGCATAATCAAGGTCAATTGAACAAATTAAGAAATAAAGGATAGGGTGGGAGCATTATGAAAAAAGATATTTATGTAGTGGGAGCGGTCATCATTGGAAATGAGAAGATTATGTGCGCACAGAGAGGGTCAACCAAATCCCTGCCACATAAATGGGAATTTCCAGGTGGAAAGATAGAGAAGGGTGAGACTCCTGAAGAAGCGTTGAAAAGAGAAATCAATGAAGAAATGCACTGTAACATAAAAATTGGTAAACAAGTGGAACATACAGTTTACGAATACGATTTTGGTACTGTTCATTTAACTACATATTACTGTGAGCTAGTTGATAAACACCCGGTTTTAACAGAGCATGTATCAATTAAGTGGTTGCTTCCAAGTGAGCTTGATTCGCTGGACTGGGCCCCAGCTGATATTCCAGCAATAAGGAGAATTTCCAGTGAATTAAATTCATAAGTTAGTTTAAAGTCAATATAAATGATAGGTTTTTGAATTATTGAAAAATAAGTTTGAAATCTTAAAACCAGAGGAGTAAGATTAACCTATATATGGTAATGATTGGTGGTTAATATGGAGAACTTTATACGAAACCTGGAAGCATCTTTACATAAAGGATTTATTGATCAAACACATACTAAATCAGGTAGTTTTACTCCCAAGCTGCTCGTAAACAATGTAAAACTAAATGAAAGCGTGCTAACTTCATTACTGGAGGAATTGGAAAACAGCAAGTCATTTATTTTTTCGGTTGCTTTTATTACAGAAAGTGGACTTGCAACACTGAAGTCGCACTTTCTGGACTTAAAAGGTAGGGGGGTAAAAGGGCGCATTCTAACGTCTACCTTTTTAAATTTTAATCAACCTAAAGTTTTTAGAGAGTTAATGAAAATTACGAATGTAGAAGTCAGGCTAACTAACTTAGAAGGATTTCATTCAAAAGGATACATATTTGATCATGGTAAGTATCACTCTCTTATAGTTGGCAGTTCAAACCTAACAGCGCAGGCATTAAAAGTGAACTATGAATGGAATGTGAAACTTACATCTCATGGGAATGGAGAAGTGATCCGCCATTTCAAGAGTCAGTTTGAGAGTGTTTGGGAAAATGCAATACCACTTAACGATAACTGGATTAATAGTTATGAGGAAACGTATTCCCCAGTTGATTATAGATCGGCAAAAAAGATTATTGAGTTACCTGCTGATTACAATGCTAATCCTCTTAATGATGCACTGAAAATTAAACCAAATAAGATGCAGGAAGTGGCACTATCAGAAATACAGAATCTAAGGGATGCTGGCCACAATAAAGGGTTGGTTATTTCAGCAACAGGTACCGGAAAAACATATCTATCCGCATTTGATGTAATGCGATCTGCACCGAAAAAGATGCTATTTATCGTTCATCGTGAACAGATACTCAACAAGGCAAAGCAGGACTTCCAAAGAATCTTAGGTGGTTTAGACAAAGATTTCGGGATATTATCTGGTTCAAGTAAACAAACCAATGCTAGGTATTTATTTGCAACTATACAAACCATTTCTAAAGCAGAAACATTACAGCTATTTGATCGGGAAGAGTTTGATTACATTTTAATTGATGAAGTTCATAAAGCAGGTGCTAAATCCTATCATAGGGTAATTGATTATTTTAGACCGAAATTTTTCATGGGTATGACAGCTACGCCCGAACGAACTGATGATTTTAATATTTACGAGCTGTTTGATTACCATATTGCATATGAAATACGTTTGCAGGAGGCCTTAGAGGAAGATATGCTCTGTCCTTTTCATTATTTTGGAGTTACGGATCTTGAGTATAATGGCGAAATTATCGATGACACAACATTACTGTCTAAACTTGTTACCGAAGAGCGTGTAAATCATATAATCGATAAAGTAAATTACTATGGATTTTCTGGTGATAGAGTAACTGGATTGATGTTTTGCAGTAGAAAAGATGAAGCATATAAACTATCAGAAGCACTCAATGAGAAGGGGTTCTGTACAGTTGCATTAACAGGTGATAATTCTCAAGAAGAGAGAAAATATCAGGTTAACAGACTTGAAAATGGTGTACTGGATTATATTATTACAGTAGATATATTCAATGAAGGGATCGACATTCCGAGCATAAATCAAGTGGTTATGCTAAGACAAACGCAATCAAGTATCATCTTTATCCAACAACTTGGCAGGGGACTTCGTAAGCATGGTACAAAGGACTTTGTTACAATAATCGATTTCATTGGAAATTATAAAAATAACTATTTAATTCCAGTTGCTCTTTCAGGGGATAAATCACAGAATAAGGATAATGTGCGACGACATACTACTGAAACCAGCTATATCAAAGGTATTTCAACTGTTAATTTTGAGGAAATTGCGAAAAGTCAAATCTACAAGTCCATCAACAACAGTAATTTAACAGCAATGAAAATTTTAAAGGATGCATTTGTGGAGTTGAAAAATAGAATCGGAAGAGTACCATATTTAATGGACTTTATTACAAATTATTCAATTGATCCAGTAGTTATTACGGATAAATACAGTAACTATTATTCTTTTTTATTAAAAATGAAAGAAGAAGTTCCTAGGCTGACAGTCTATGAAAATAGTGTTTTAACAATGCTTTCATCAGAGGTTTTAAATGGCAAGCGTAAGCATGAATTGATCCTATTGAATTTATTGCTTAAATTTGGAAAAGTTGATTATCATGAGTATCTTACTCATTTAACTGAAGCGGAATGTCATGTTGATGAAGCTACTTTAAACTCAGTAAATCGCATATTTGATTTATCTTTTTTTACACAAACTGATAGAAATAAATATGGAGAAGAAGCGGTTATAAGTCTTGATGAAGATAAAACTTATAATTTCAATAGCTCAATACAACAGAGTCTAAACTCAAATGAATACTTCAAGCATATGGTGATTGACATTATTCAAAGTGCAATGAAAAAGTGTGAGAAATACGACGTTACCAAGCCGCTAACACTATATGAGAAATACTCCCGTAAAGATGTTTGTAAGCTGTTAAATTGGGAGAAGGATGAAAGTTCAACAATGTATGGCTATAAACCTAAGCACCAAACTTGTCCTATATTTGTTACTTACCATAAAAATGACGAAGTAGAGTCTAGCGTAGACTATGGGGATGAATTTCTAAGCCCAGAACTACTAAAGTGGTACACGAGAAGTAACAGAACATTACATTCAAATGAAGTCCAAAAAATAATAAAGGCTAAAGAAAACGGATTTGGCGTTCATATTTTTATGAAAAAAGATGATGATGAAGGAATTGGATTTTATTATCTGGGACAGGCAAATGCTGATAAGAATAGCGTTCAGCAAGACACGATGGAGGATAAAAACGGTAAGGAAATTCCAGTTGTTCAAATGAATATGGTGATGGAGCAATCTATCGACAACAAACTGTACAAATATATTATAAATGGAACAGATGGTTAGAATAAATTGAGAGACTGGAACACTTGCAAAGGAGAATAAACATGCACAAACACCTATTCCTATTCGGGGGAGGACCTCCATTCACACCAAAGATGGCAAGCGAATTTGCAAAAATAGCAGCAGAAATGAAAAAACCTGTAGCTATTTTATTTGTCGAGCGGGACGGTTGGGAAGCATACATGCCCAATTATACAAATGCTTTAAGAGAAGCGGGTATAGACTCGTTTCATATATTGCCGCTTCCTTCAACTTCAATTAGTGAAGTGATTGATTGTTTGAAGGATAGCTCGGGTGTTGTGATTGGTGGTGGAGACACGAATTTATATGCGGATTATATTGTGGATACAGCGATATCAACCGCAATTAAGGAAAGGTATGAGTTAGGGTTACCTGTTGCGGGTTTTTCTGCAGGATCTTTAATAAGTCCCGAAGTATGTATCTTATCACCAAAAGATAATGTTAAGAATGAATTTCAACAGCGTATAGGTTTGGGACTGATCTCGAATTTGGTTGTCTCGGTTCATTTTTCACAGTGGAATGATGAAGAACATTTAAGAGAGGCATCAAATAGGTACAGCGGATTAAATAACTTTGGTATAGACGAAGAGACAGGTATCTATTTTTTAAATGGGCAGTTTGTGGCTGCAGAGGGTTATGGAGTTTACAGTATTGAAAATGATAGCTTAATAAGTTTGCATAGAAATCAGAAAAAGTAAGCCATAATATACTAGAGTATGTAAGAACCCTTTCTATTATAGCTTAATTCATTTTGCATCATAACTTTAATCACATGAATATTTTCCCGGGATTCAGAAGACCTTCTGGATCTAGCATGTTTTTCATACCTTTCATAACTCCAACTGCTTCTCCGTGCTCAGCTTTTTGGAATTTCATCTTTCCTAGTCCAACACCGTGTTCTCCCGTACAGGTTCCGCCAACTTTAATAGCACGCGTTGCAAGGGCTTCATTTGTAAATTCAGCCTTTTCTTTCTCACCTGGGTTGTTCGGGTCAAATACGATGATTGTATGGAAATTCCCATCGCCTACATGTCCTAATATGCCACCGTTCAATCCGCTTTGTTCAATAAGCTCCCGTGCATAGATAACGAGTTCTGGTAGCCGTGAAATTGGAACACAAACATCTGCACCTGTATCAACCATTCCCTGTATATGTGAGTAGGCATATGATAGTTCATGGCGAGCTTTCCAAAGTTCCTTCTGATCTTTTGGGTTATCAGCTATTTTCCAGTCCTGACAGCTAAGATCATGCATTAATTCTTCTGCTAATTTTATCTCCTCTTCAACAGCAGCACTTAATCCCGCAAATTCAAAAAACAAGGAGTGCTTAACTGGATAATCGTAACCCCCATACATATTAACCTGTGAAATACTTTGCGCATCCACTAGTTCCATGCGCATCACCGGAATCCCGCTTAGTAGAATAGTTTGAGCGGCTAGGGCGCAAATTTCCGGCATTTCAAAGGTACACCGCGCAACCATTGTAGATTCTGGAATTCCGTGAAGGCGTAACGTTACTTCTGTAATTATCCCTAATGTACCTTCAGAGCCAGCGAATAAACCCGTCAGATTGTAACCAGAAGATGACTTTTTAGCGTGTGAGCCAGTATGAATCACTGTGCCGTCGGCTAATACTACTTCTAAATCAAGTAGTTGATCTCGCATAGAACCGTAGCGTACAGCAGTTGTACCGCTTGCATTCGTCGCAACCATTCCTCCAATCGTCGCATCTGCACCAGGATCAATTGGAAAAATTAAGCCCTGACGATTTATTAATTTATTTAATTGTAGCCGTGTAAGACCAGGCTGTACGGTAATCGTCATATCACCTGGTGAAAAGTCCACTACAGCGTTCATATTTTCAAAGTTGATCGTAATACCCTTGTGAATAGGAATTGCCTGTCCTTCTAATCCAGACCCTGCCCCGAAAGCTGTAACAGGCACATGATGCTCATTTACAATTTCTAAAATATTTTTAATGTCTTTCCTGCAGTGAGGAAAGCAGACTACCTCTGGTTCGACAGCTATATGGGGCGACTCATCATGGCTGTGACGGAACAATTCAGATTCATTTTGACTGACTTTATCTGCTCCGATTCTATCAATAAGATGTTGAATAAACATTGTAAATCCCCCTTGAAAAAATTATGCCTTGCTTCTACATAGCAGAGAAACAAAACAGGAGAGAAATTATCCCTCCTGTTTTGTTTCTATAACCTCATCTCAGTTAATAAATAATATGAGCAATTAAAGCGATAATTGGTAATGAGATTAATGTACGTTCCATGAATATAAGGAACAAACGTCCAACACCTACAGGAATTTTTGAAATGATTAAAAGGGTTCCCATCTCGGTCAAATAAATAATTTGAACAAGTGATAGCGCTGCAATCACAAATCTTGTAATCTCAGCGTCTATTCCTGTTGCTAGAACAGCAGGAATAAACATGTCAATAAACCCAACGATAGTAGCGGGAGCAGCCTCAGCAGCTTCTGGAATCTGCAAGAGCTGCAAAATTGGAACCATTGGTTTGGAAATGATCTCAAAGACTGATGTAAATTCGGCAATGATTAGTGCGATCGTACCTATGGCCATAACTTGTGGCATTAATACAAATATAATACCTAGAAATACGTCGGTTCCTTGTTTTATTTGATTTTTAAGTGAACCTGCATTCTTTGCTCTTTTAATAGCCTGGTCAAGTCCCCATCTAAATTTAGAAAGACCTTCAGGGATATTTTCACTATAAGTATTTTCCTTCGTGTACGTATCTGGAATTTTGGAAAGCGGTGGTATCCTTGGAACAATAACAGCACTTACTACTCCTGCTATACAAATTGTTAAATACAAAGGAAGGAACATATGATTAATATCTAACATCCCTGCTATTACAAGACAGAAGGGGAGAGACACGGTTGAGAAACAAGTAGCAATTGCGGCAGCTTCTCGACCTGTATAAAAACCATCGCGGTGTTGCTCTCGTGTTATTACAACACCAACGTTCACGTTTCCAACCCATGAAGCTAACAGGTCAATTGCTGAACGTCCTGGCAAAGTAAAGAGAGGTCTGATTACTCCTCGGAGCAATGTACCAATAAACTCCATCGCGCCAAAGTTGATAAGGTATGGCATTAAATAAGAGGCAACTAAAAACCATACAATTAAAGAAGTAAGTAAGCCAAACATCACTTGTCCAGTAACCTCGGAATTTATTAAGTTAAAACCTACATTGTAAAACGTCATGAATGCAAAGGCTGTACCTAGTATTCTAGTAACTGTCCAGAATATGGATACATTGAACAAGGAGTTTAATAGATTTGAATTTAAGATTACTTTCGGTTTAAATAAAGTTGTAATTAATGTAAATAAACCTGAAATTAATATCACGTACGTAACAATTGCAGGTAGAAGATCAGCTAGTAAAACTATTATAAATTCTGTTATAATCCCGAGTGGTATGTTAAATGTGCCTCCAATAAAAACGGGAAATAGGAAGATAAATACACCGAATAAAGAAGGAATTAAAAATTTCATTAACCCTTTTTTATCAATTCCTTTATTTATTTCACTCTCATTTGATTGCTTCAAATTACTACTCATTTTCAAACCCCCTTTTATTATATAAAACCTTGCTCCACTATCCCCTTATAAAGTTGCTAAAACCTCATCAAGTACATCTAATCCATGATTAATTTGGCTCTTTGTAACAGTTAAAGGAGGAATCATTCGAATTACTTCACCCGAGTTCCCACAAAGATAAAATAAAACCCCTTTCTCTAAACATCTATTCAATACTTTCATTACAGCATCGCCGTCAGGTTTACCTGTCTCAATGTCTTTAAGAGCAATTCCTATCATTAGACCGACCCCGCGAACATCATCAATAACGGAATACTTTTCTTTCATTCGTGCTAATCTTTCAAGTGCATGTTCTCCCATTAAGTTAGTGTTTTCTAAGAGTTTTTCTTCCTTAATCACTTCAAGTGATGCGCGGGCCGCTGCGCAGGCTATTGGATTACCACCAAAAGTAGTGCCATGTGCACCTAATGGCCATTGATCCATTAGCTCTTTGGAAGCTATTGTCGCACTAAGAGGAAGCCCTGCAGCTATTCCTTTTGCTACTGCCATAATGTCCGGCTTTACGTCAAATGTTTGTGCAGCAAACCAGTTTCCTGTACGTCCAAATCCAGTTTGGACTTCATCAAAGATAAGTAATATGTCATGACGATCACATATTTCCCGGATTTTCTTCAACCAGGATTTAGGAGGGATAATATACCCACCTTCACCTAATATAGGTTCTAAAATCATACAGGCAATCTCTTCTGGATCAACTTGATGTTTAAACAATGTTTCCGCATCCCTTTCTAACCTTTCTGCAAAAAACACCTCTGGATCCATGCCTTCTGGGCAATCTTCTGGGTGCGCGTATGGTAATTGGTATGTTAGCCATGAAGGTTGTTGGTGCTTCCGATATTTACTTTTTGATGTTGAAACACTTAATGCACCTATAGATCGGCCATGAAAACATCCAGTGAATGAAACGGCATACGGGCGCTTTTTTACATACTTCGCTAATTTTAATGCGCCTTCAATGGCTTCTGTCCCACTGT
>NZ_JBMERP010000110.1:0-9092 GCF_049310925.1 Virgibacillus sp. DJP39
AAAACGCAATACGTCCGTTAATGTTTTAGGGGAAAGCACGCCAGTGCTTTGGTGGAAACTCTTTCTAAAAGGAAAGATACGGGCACCATTGAGAAGCTTGCAGGTACCCTAGAACCCCACTGCTTTAGCTGTGGGAGTTGTCAGAGAAGAAACCTATATTGAAAAAGACTATATAAAATCATTGTACGATCCTGTAAACCGATTAAATAAGTACTTAAAAACACAGCATTTATCACTATCCGCAGCTGAATATCGAGATGATGTGATAGATGTTGCGTGGGTTCTTTTTCAATATAATAAATCAGCAGCAAGAGGGAATGATTTATGGTCAGTAAATATGCTGCATCACGTTATGATTCATCTTGCTAGAGTTTTATTTCACAGGTACAATCCAAACCGCGCGCAACTTGGATTGAAAACAATCGAAATGTCTCTAGAAGAGAATTTAAGGGTAAAAATCAGAGACATATATCAAAACATAACGCCCTATGACCATTCAAATGCTGTCAAGTTGATTAAGGAAGTGGTTTCAGATGAAGCAGATTGGATTCTGTCTAACCTGGAAGAAGGAGATCATATAAAGGCCTTTTTCAAAAAAATGATTTCCCCTACTAACCAGCATACATAGAAGGAATGGCAATAAAGGTTAACTAAAACCGCTTTGATCCTAACGCTATTATTAGTTTCATTTATTGTTCAAATACTTATCTTTTAACAAAGAAGCAAAATTAAATACATTATCAAGTGCGTTTCTGAAATTGATGAAACGCACTTTTATTTAAGGGCTCTTTTTCAAAGCTTTTTTGACGCAGTATATTTTCAGATAACGGCTGATTCCAGAGTCACGACGGTTGATATTTTCGGATAACGGTTGATTCCAAGGTCACTACGGTTGATATTTCCAGATATCGGTTGATTCCTTGGCATGAGAAGCCTCCTGCGGGATGTTTATTTCCGTAGTTTTCACTATGTCGCACTTTTCATCAAATGCGAAGGTTAATAGGCAACAAAACTTACAAAGAGAACATAATTAAAAAATTTTAAACAAAAGGAACCTTTTTCTATATTCATATGTCTAATGGGCAAAGGAGGGGTGAAAGACGTGATAGATGAAACCGATGTTAGGTTAGCTCAAAAAGGAGATAAGGCTGCATTCACCCGTCTGATCAAAGAAAGCCAAAACTCCTTATATCGCATCGCCAAAGGTATTTTAAACCATGAAGAAGACTGTGCCGATGCAATTCAAGAAGCAATCATTAAAAGTTACAATTCAATTCATAAGGTGAAAAAACCGCAATATTTCAAGACTTGGTTAACGCGGATAGTGATTAACCAATGCTATGACTTACTGAAACAACGTAAAAAAATTATTCCTACCGAGTCAGTAGAGCCTCTGCTTCAATCTCAAACAGAACAGGCACAAAACGATTATTACCAATTATCCGAGGGGCTGGATAACTTGAATACGATGCACAGAACAATCATCACATTATTTTATTATGAACAATTGACCATTCAGGAAATTTCCGAGATTTTGAAAGTTAGAGAAGGAACAGTTAAATCAAGACTAAACCGTGCTCGCAATAGGCTTGCCGACTATTTAGAAAAAGATGAAGCAGAAAGGGGTGGTAAGAATGGATCAAAAAGAAATTGACAAGGTATTGAAACGCAGGGGTGCTCAAGAAAAAGTGGAACCAAGTCAAATCGTAAAAAATAGAATCGATCGGACACTGGAGGAGTTGCCAGAAACTGAACGGAAAAGACGTCTATTTCCATCAGCCTTTTCCAACAGGTATTGGTTATCTGGTATGGGTTGTGTCGTTTTCTTTGTTGTTTTATTGTCTTATTTTCAATTTAGTGATCTATCATCACCCCTGTCTCCTTCCAATACTTCCGATAATTCGGTCGTTTACCAGCAAGCACCTATTGAACCTGAGGAATTATTAGGTGTCATCTCAAGGGGACAGATTCAGGAAGAAGACATAAACAACATCGAAATAGTAACGTCCATTAAACAAAAAGATCGGTGGATTGTTTTAGCTAGTTTTGGAATTGGCTTTCATTACCATGCCCTAGTCGAGGTGAAGAAGGAAAATAACACCAATACAAAAAAATTACTGGAATTCACTTCTATTGATCAATCTCGAAATACTCACTGGTATTCTGTTGAGGAAGGTATTGGATTCGGCTCAGTTGGTCGGTTTGTAGATAGAATAGAAATCCAAACTGATAATATGCAACTGACTAGTAAGACCCACAATGGTTACTATATGTATGTAAGCGACGCAAAACCTGAAAAAGTCGAGTTCTATAGTGAGAGCGACAAGCTAATGCGTACAATGGAAACCTTTAATTTCGATGAGGTATACCCTTTGGTTGCAAAAAATGAGGGAGAATATGCATTGTTTGTTGTTGATGAGGTTGATTCGATTGGAAGAGAAATATTGGAAAAGCAAGGAATAGAAAATGATGTCACATCAATCCAAACGACAAGTTCCCTAAAAAATGTGAATAGACAATATGAATTTTTAGATTTAAAAAAGTCACCAGCCTATGCTGTCTTCAATGATAAAAAGATGATTTACAAAACATACAATAAAGATGATCTATTCATGTTTTTGAAACAACAGAGTGATACTGATTAGAAAGTTCGGGAGGTAGATATTTACCTTCCGGATTTTTATTTTGGCAGGTAAGAAACTATAAATCCTTTCTTACTGCATAAGTGTAACTAAGGCTTTCGCCACTAAGGCTTGGCGATAAGCCAAGTTTTCTAACAGTAAATTTCTATAGGTTTAAGTGGTATAATGGTAGTCACTATTTGAAACTTTCCAACTAATTATACCGTATAAAGAAGTACTAAAACCAAATATCTATCAAAAAGGAGACATTATGTACGAAAAAATATTTGATGAAGTTATAAACTATCCAAAGTACTAGGCAAGAATGAGGTTTATGAGTAAAGAAGCAGCTAAACAAAGGAAGTGGTATATATGATAGAAAGAATTGACACTATCTGTTTAATGGTTAGTAATGTAGAAGAATCAAGCACCTGGTATCAAGAAAAACTAGGGTTTAAGGAAGCGTTTAAAGATGAAGGTTATCGCGTTTTAAGCATTGGAAACAGTGGCGTGCCTTTAACGATTGAGCAGGGAAGTCCAAAAACTTCCTCCGTACATCGAGCCTATCCTATATTTTTTGCGAAAGATATTATACATACATACGAAAAGTTAAAGCAACATGGTGTAAGAGTAAGTGAATTACAAAAAGATAATACAAACACTTTTTTCGATATTTATGACCCGGATGACAACAAACTACAGGTTTGTTTTTGGGAATAACAGAAATTAAATGGTTCGAGGAGAAAAATAACTGTTCGATTATAGACGGGGAGGCTTATACAGATGAGCAAAAAAGTTCTTCTAAGTATCATAGTGGTTCTTATCTTTGCTGTTGCTGTTAATATTTATACTGAATCAGTTGGTGAAAAAGATAGAATAGCAGAAATAAAAAAAGTAAAAAAAGAAAATGATAATTTAAAACAAAAGAATGATAAATTAAAAATAGAGATTCAAAAGCTAGAGAAAAATCAAATAATAAATGCAGCAAAACACTTTAAGGTAATGCAATATAATGTTAATTACGATGAAAATTATGAATTTCAAATTGGGGAAATACAGGGGAAAATCAAAAAAAAATTAGGTGACTATGCAACAGAAAATGGGCTGAGGAATGTTGCTTTACATGGTGTTTTTAGTTTCATTAGACAGTTGTCACAGGAAACGAAAAGTAATTTATCTGTTAAAGATATTAAGATCTACGAAAAAGGCATCGATACCAGTGCCCAAGAGATAAATCTTGACTACGACATTAAAGTAGTCATTAACCCTGTAGTACCTGATGGTAAAGAACGAATTATATCGGACTTTGGTCAGATACGTCTCGTAAAAACAAATGAAGGATGGAAAGTTGACGCTGATTCTCAACAAATGGATGGTCTTTTTGAGATAATGTACCAAGAAAGAGAATAGTTAGATCCTGCGGTAAGGGAGATTCATTGTGCAAAGCAACTATAATAGAGGCGCATTTTATTTGTGCCTTACATGTGTGTTCATTACAAGATATTCTTTATATGCAACCATTAATCACACGTGGATAATAGCACCTTGTTACTGGCGATAGTTGCTTTCAGTAAAGGCATTATTAGTTTTTCCCTCAGTACAATATGGATCACGCAGACGTTGAATGGTTAAACAACACTACTGTTTCAATCAATAATCACACGATAGATTTAAGTCAAGGAGTGACTTTTTCGAAATGAGAAATAACAAATCTTGAGTAATAACAAGTTGTATAGGGGGATATTATGGGAAAGGTGTTACTTTCTGGTGGTGGAGATAAAGAGCAAACAGAGATAATTGACCAATACTTTGTAAAGCAAATCAACCCAAACAAACCGTTGCTATATATCCCTATTGCGTTGAAGGGTGTTATTCCATTTGAAAACTGTTATGAATGGATAACTAGTGTTTTTAAGCCAATTGGTATTGAAAACATAACCATGTGGACCGATTTAGACAAGAAATCTATTCATGATTTGAATAAATTTTCAGCTGTATATATAGGTGGCGGAAATACATTTAGTTTGTTAAATGATTTACGTACCAGCGAATTTGATAAGGTTTTAACGGCATACATAGCAAACGAAGGAGTTATCTATGGTGGAAGTGCAGGAGCCATAGTATTAGGAGCGAATATAATGACTAGTGCCCATATGGATCCAAACAATATAGACTTTCAGAATTTTGATGGCTTGGGCCTTATTGGTGATTATTCGCTTTGGTGTCATTATCATGTGAAAAATGACCATTTAATAAATGATTATATCAAAGATTATAAAAAGCCCGTAATTGCGTTGGCCGAAGAAACAGGTGTTTGTTTTGATAATAAAAGTTTAATTGTTATAGGGAATGCCCCAGCCTATGTCTTTGAAGATCAAAGTAAAAGAGAAATTAAACCAGGTAATTTGATTAGGGAATTTTCAAAATAACCATTAAGATGGTTTCATGTAGAATGAAAGTATTAAGAATAGATGCTTCTGCAGAAATATGGACTGTTGTGGGTTTGACTGACATTGAAAAAACACTTAATGAATATAATAATCATGGTTAGAGTTATATGATAGATGTTTATTTAGATTCTTATAGCGATGTTCTTAGATTTTAACTATTAATTTGAAGAATGGTCCACACAAATATTAACTAACATGGAGTAGGGGAAATGTGCAGAATGAATGAGGAGTTAATGAAAAATGCTGATGCATGTTATCAACTAGCGGAGCAAAAGGCCGAAGATTATTTTAAATTACTTAGCGAGCAAGTCACACAAAATAATTATGTCCCCGCGTTAACAAAAGATTTTCAATCCTGGAAACACAATCATACTCGTCGTTTATCCTTATTATCCCTTATAAAACTTCGAAAGAATAAACCGGATTCTCGAGACTACCATAATTATATTGGGTGGTTGGATAAAACAGGAAAATTAGATGAATACCTAGACCGCAGCATCTCCTATATTTTTATGCGAGATCTGGGCAAAGCACTGGATTCACCTGATATACAGAGCCGAGTTCAGCGTGCAGTTGATAGGTTAAAGCGTTATCTGACTCAATCCGCTGAGACAAAAAAAGGAGAAAAAGCGTTCAGCATGGCCTGGTTGTACCGGTTCGCCCAAAAAGAGGGCGTTGAATCAACCTTGATATGGGTGATAGGAAAAATAAAGAAGGTTTCTTCTAATATTCCTGATGGGATGGACGCGGAAGAAGCAAAGCGGAAATTGATTAAAATCATCGCAGGTGTAGTGATGCAGGAAATGGAAGAAATGACCAATGAATTACCATCTGCAGAGCGTATGAAGAGACTTGATAAAGCTATCAGGCTAGGCTATTGCTATGGTTTGACCTATCCCTTCATTGACGATCTTCTCGATGCTAAAATCTTATCCGCTAAAGATGAAAAAAAATATTCCGATTTGATCCGTATCACTCTTATCACTGGAACAGTACCACAACTAGGAGAGTGGACTGGAAATAACAAGGAACTGATCCTGTTTATTCATTCGGAACTCCGAGATGCATTTCTATATATTAAGGCCCATCAGCGACCAGAGACAAGAAAAGAATTTCTCGAGCAATCCTATTTGTTTTTTAAAGCACAGGAAGTGGACCGTGCTAAAGATCTTTCTAACGGTAATTATACGAATGAAGAGATTTATGTCCCAGTCATTTTGAAATCTGCTTCTTCCCGGTTGATTGTCCGATCTATAATCAATGCTCGTGACGATGAAGGTATTGATAATCGAACATTCTTTTATGGTATCTACAACCAGCTGGCGGATGATTTTGCTGATATGTTTGATGATAGGAGGAAAGGTATAGTAACGCCTTATACCTACTATTTAAAATATCATGATGAGCGTTCGAACCTTATCAACCCGTTTGAATTATATTGGGCTGTTATCTCCCATTTGATTCATTACGTGTATCAATCAGATCCCAAAACCTGCGAAGTGATTTTGGATCGTGCAATAAACGGCCTTAAAAGATATAAAGAAAAGATGGGAACTCAAAAGTACAATGAAGTCATGAATGTCTTTGCTTCAGGTATTCCAAAATTGTATAGCGTGATTCAACATATGGTTCGAAAAGCAGACGAAGTGGATTTCTTTGATAAACTACTTCGGGACCATATTATTACCCAGTTGAAAAATGAACGGGAAGAACAGGAGGAATTCTTGGAAACAGTCGAACTTGTCCGTAATCAGATTGATAATATCTTACAAATTCCTAAAAACGATCAGGACACTTTGATGAGGGTATCAATTATTGATGCTGCTAATTATAGTCTAGAAGGTGATGGAAAGCGACTACGACCAATCATGACTTGGTTCATGAGTATTAACATATATGGATTAGATAAGTCTGCCATTGTGCCACTTTTAAAATCATTGGAATATATGCATACTGCTTCCTTAATATTCGATGATTTGCCATCCCAGGATAATGCGTCAATTCGTAGGGGACGTCCAACCCTACATGAGTTGTATAACGTCGCCACCTCAGAATTAACCGGTCTCTTTCTAACCCAAAAAGCAATGGAGGAACAAGCATCTCTTGAGTCGTTTGATTCGAAAGCGGTGCTTCGCTTGATTCACTATTCGGCCCAAATGACAGCGGATATGTGCATGGGACAGGCGATGGACTTGGAGTCGAGAGGGAAACAATTAACTATTGAAGAATTAAACACAATGTGCTTCTATAAAACTGGAATGGCATTTGAAGCTTCTCTTATCATGCCTGCAATTATCGCAAGTGAAGGAGAATTAGAAATGAAAGCTTTGAAGAAATTCGCCTATCATGCTGGCATTGCTTTTCAGATTAAGGATGATTTGCTTGATGTTGAAGGAGATCTGGTATTGCTCGGAAAACCCACCTTGAAGGATGCAGAAAACATTCAGGCAAACTTTGTGTCTACACTAGGAGTTAATGGTGCAAAAAAAGAGATGTGGGAACATTATTGCCTTGCAATAGAAGTATTGCAGGAGGTGCCACACAATGTTACTTTTCTTAAACATTTCCTGAATTATATTGTGAACCGAGATTTTTGATCATGAACTATATACCGAGAGTGGGAATTTAATATGAAGCTATTAGATCCATCAACTCTAAAGGGATGGTTGCAGCCACATTCGATAGAATGGTACGAGCAACTGAGTAATTATCAAGATGAATACAAGTATCCTTGGAACTCAACAATTATTGAACCTAATGGAGAGTCTGTTTTTGATGGAGAAGTTGCACATATCATAGCTAATAAGAATGTTTTAGATGTTGGATGTGGACATGGGGAATTTACCGTTAAATGTGGCTTGTTAGCGAAAGAAACAGTTGGTTTTGACGTAACGGATAATTTTATTGAAGCCGCAAAACAAAATAAAAATCCTAATGTTAAATTTATCAGTGGAAATACAAAAAACGGCTTACCTTTCTCATCAGAAGAATTTGATTGTGCCTACATCCGAAAAGGACCAACATCCGCATATCCTCTCCTAAAACAATTCGTGAAAAGAGGTGGAGAGATTCTAGGACTGCATCCTGGTGATATGCTTGGCAAAGAACTACATGCTTTATATCCTAATCTTTATGAAAAAACAGAGGGGACTCCTATCCTGGATACTATTAAGCAACGGGTCAAAAAAAGCAATTTTTCACTTGCAGAGTTTGAAACAATTAATAGCGTTGAATATTTGCATTCCCCATACGATGTACTGAAATTGCGCTGCTTTGGTCAGACTTCCACGATTTATAGAACATTAAAAAGAGAAAACCTTACAGAAATATCAAGGGTTTTTGAGCAAAATGCAACAAAAGATGGATTGCCGATTACATTTGCTCGTTATATTGTTCGTGTAATAGTTTAATAGTATTGAATGTAAACAGTTAGCGATAAGTGAGGATGATTTACAATGAATATCGAAACGGAGAGATTATTTTTTCGCCAGTACACGGACAGTGATTTTGAATTTCTGTCCTCCCTATTATCTGATCCAGAAATGGTCAGGTTCATTGGTAACGGAAAGACAAGAGAAAAAGAAGAGACAGAGAATTTTTTGGAGTGGATTTACAGTACGTATAAAAAAGGAAAAGGTATGGGATTAATGGTTTTGGTTAACAAAGAAAACGGAAGTCCAGTTGGTCACGCTGGATTAGTCCCACAAACAATTGATGGTATAAGTGAATTGGAAGTGGGTTATTGGATTTCCCGCAATCATTGGGGAAAAGGTTATGCGACAGAAGCGGCAAAAGCACTTATCGATTATGGTATCAATTTTCTTGATAAAAAAAGGTTTATTGCTCTAATTCAGCCAGGGAATTTGGCGTCAAAAAAGGTTGCAAAGAAGTTGGACATGAGTGCAGAAAAGCAAATTGTACTAGGTGGCCAGAAAGTCGAAATTTACTCTGTTTCTTACTGATCCAACTGGATACTTTTTAGAGATAGTATCCTGAACCATAGTTATTATCCCTCTTCTAT
>NZ_JBMERP010000111.1:0-9063 GCF_049310925.1 Virgibacillus sp. DJP39
TTAGTTATTTTAAAAAAGGCTGTTTTCTAAAAGATTGTTGTTTTACACAATAACTATAAACTACGACGTAACCTACCGCTACGGAAATACACTACGCGCACCTTAGGGAGGCTGGTGAGCCTCCTCGTGCTACGCACTGCGGGGTCTCACCGATGCTTTTCCTCCCGCAGGAGTCTTCGTGTATTTCCTTCGCTGGCATAGCGCATACAAACGACCATCATGATAAATAGCTTTATACGGATTGATTGAAGCGAAGAGGAGTCGACTCCTCGAAAATACAGTCCCATTTTCTTTGTATGATGTAACGCTGCCGAAGTCTTTCTTGTCCTGCTTAGAACAGCACGCGTCCGAAGACCCCGGAAGAAGCGTTCTTTGCTTCTGAGGAGACTGAGGCCGTGCCAGGCGGCATAGAAGACACTGTGAAAGCGTCAGCTTGAGAAGATGTCGCACTTGTACCCGGAGTGGTGAAAGCGACTGCCCGTAGCGGAAATCAGTACAGCAGTTACGTCGCCGTTTTTACCAACTGTTAAAGAGTACGAAAAGAGCCAAAAAAAGTAACCGCCCCCTAAACTGGTGGCGATTACTTCCTTATACAATAATGTCATACAATCCATACTTTGAAGGTTACTTTTCAAGCATCTTATCTACTTGTTCCCGATGCTCTTCAATCCACTGTTTTGCAGATTCTTCAAATGACACCCCGTTGTTTTCATACTCATAAATTATTTTTTCTAAATCTGCTACTTCAATACTCCAATTGGATAGTATTTCGTACGCTTCCGGATGCGTTTCTTTGATACCTTGATAAGAAACTACATATACATTGTCAGATTTAAAATTTTCTTTTGGCTCTTCCAGGAACTTTAAATCATACTTTTCAAAGATAGAATGAGGACGCCATCCAGTAATAATAACAGGCTCTTCATTTTTTATATTTTCATCTAAAACACTAACCATTGCAGACTCACTGGACGGAACCAATTCAAATCCATCCAAATTGTAGTCTTTTATTACTTCTTTAGATATAGAAACAATTCCTGCTCCTGGGCTAATTGTATAAATTTTGCCACCAAACTTACCTGCATTACCTTTAATATCTGCTATGGAGTCTGCCTTAACATAACTAGGGACAACCCACCCTAATGGTACATTTTCATAACTAGTTGTTACTTTTATCAGATCATCCTTATATTTTTCCCACAGGTCTGCTTCTGTGTACGGCAGCCATGCATCCATGAAAAAGTCGATTTCTTCTGATTGTAATCCTTGAAAAATAAGTGGTTGTGATAATAGTGATATTTCAACAGTATAACCTGCTTCTTCTAAGATCTGTTTTGCAATTTGGGTTGGTGCTTCGGTACTTGTCCAGGAAGTTTGTCCAAATACAATTGTTTCCTCTTTATTGTTTTTTTCTTGTTTATTAGTTGAGTCATCAGTTCCATTCGTATCTTCTGTGCCTCCACATGCTGCAAGTAAAGTTAGGGCAATAATGAATAGTAAACTTATAATTTTTTTCATATTACTCTACGTCCTTTCTAGGTTGTTGTATGTTACTGAATACTTCTCTCATATTCTCAGGTGTGAATTGTAGCGTGTCAGGCGCTGTTGCTTCCCACTTGTTATAGTCTTCTTCATTAATTGATTTAATAAAGTTTTTGGTGTCATAGATGGATAGGTTGTATACCCAATTTGCCATGATCATTAAGGAGGCCATATGTGCACCTTCATTGGAGGTAGTGCAAATATCATGAACTAAATGAATATCATAGTCTTTAAAGTAAGCGTCAAACACAGAAGTCATTAAACAACCGTCTGTTACAAACCCTCCGATGATCAGATGTTTCGCACCTAAGCTCTTTAACATTAAATCCAAGTTTGTATCAAAAAATGCACTCCAGCGATATTTATCAATAACAATATCGTTTTCATGAGGTTTGAGTTCATCAAATATTTCAATGTTTTCTCTATTGGATGCATAGTAAAAAGGTGTGCCATCATCGTTAATCGGCTCACCTTTTGACAGTCCAACACCATCTGTTCTGTTAATCTGTCTTGTGTAAATAATGGGTATATTTTTTTGTCTGCAAGCTTCTATCAGGTGTTTAGAGTTATCTAAAACATTATCCAATTGCTGGAGACCGAAATTGCTTTCTTTCTGTAAATCGATTAATACTAGAGCTGATTCTTGGATGTTCATATCACAACTACTCCTTATTTTTTTCTTTTTGGGGGAAATAATCAAAAATTTCTCCAGAGTCCATTGCATTAGCTAAACGCATGGTCCAATTGAGGTATTTTTGGGATTCTTCTATAAGTTCGAGATCTAACTTTGCCTTGCTTTGGACTTGGGGGTCGTCTGCTGTTTCTAAAATATTTTTTAAAACAGGGCTTGTTTGTTCTGCTGCTTTCATAATGAGGTTTCTTTCCTGTCTCAGCTTTTTCATAAAATAGTTAAGGAAATTCCTTAGAAAGTCTTTTTCAGCAACGAAATGATCTTTGCGTTCACCCTTCTTCCAAACTTTCGTCACCATTTCAGTTTCAAGCAATTCACGCATGCCGTTACTTACACTGGCTTTACTCATAGCTACCTGGTCTTTAATATCGTCTAATGTCAGAGGTTCGTTGGCAAAATATAGAACGCCGTATATTCTCCCGACAGAAGGGGTAACCCCGTATATGACCATTGATTGAGCGATAGCACTTTCCATAATATCTCTAGCTTCATTCAACCTGTCAACAGTAGTATCCATAACTATCACCTCATCCAGTTTATACAATTTGTTTAATTTGTATAAGTTAATTTAAACAAAATTAGCAATGCGTGTCAAGTTGTCAAAAATAGTATGTCACCAAAAGTGCCTATGTACACGGTTATAATTTTTCAGCGTACATACCATGAAAAAAGTGAAGCTCATTCGTGTCTCAATTCTCGAAATTTCTATTGAGGTTTTGATTTATGGGTTAACTTTGGTAAAATTAAGTGTGTAACTTTGGGAGGTAGTAAGATGTCAGTAGAAATTAATCAGGATATAATTAATTGGGTTGCAAAAGAAACAACCGTTAAATCAAACGTAGTAAATACGGTTATTGCATTAATGGAAGAAGGTAACACCGTACCCTTTATTGCTCGTTACCGTAAAGAAGTAACTGGTGGACTAGATGAAGTACAAATTAAGTCGGTCCAGGATAAATGGCAATATGCCGTTAATTTGGCGAATAGAAAAGAAGAAGTAATTCGCTTAATTGATGAACAGGGAAAACTTACTGAGGAATTAGAAAAGGAGGTCAGTAATTCTACACAATTACAACGTGTGGAAGACTTATACAGACCTTATAAACAAAAACGCAGAACTAAAGCAACAATAGCAAAGGAAAAAGGGTTAGAGCCTTTAGCCGTTTTAATCTGGAAACAGGACAATGCGATAGACCTAACAACTGAGGCCGAGAAGTATTTCTCAGACGAGTATGAACTGCTTACGGTTGAAGACGTTCTAACTGGGGCTAACGATATAATTGCAGAGTGGATATCAGATGACCCGGAGTACCGTGATTTCATCCGAGAAGCGACGTTTAAAAAAGGGACAGTAGAATCCAGTGTAAAGGACACTTCTAAAGATGAAAAAGGCGTCTATGAGATGTATTACGAGTACAATGAAGCGGTTCGCACGTTAGTATCTCATCGTATACTGGCATTAAATCGTGGAGAAAAAGATGACGTGTTAAAAGTGTCAATTGAACCACCGACAGAACACATACTAAATTATTTACAAAATAAAATAATTAAATCTAAAAGCCAAAGCAATATTGTGGAATTCATACATAATGTGATTGCGGATAGTTATAAACGTTTAATACAACCATCTATATCAAGGGAAATACGTAATTCACTTTCAGAAAAAGCGGAACAGCAGGCTATTAAGATTTTTTCTGAGAACCTTAAAAACCTGTTGTTACAACCTCCTTTAAAAGGAAAAACAGTATTAGCAGTCGATCCAGCTTTTCGAACCGGGTGTAAGCTTGCTGTTGTTGACGAAACTGGTAAGGTACACACAGTAAATGTTATTTATCCAACAGCACCAAGAAATGATTTTGCCGGATCAGAAAAAGTCATTCTGCAATATGTGAAAGAATTTGATGTTGAATTAATTGCAATCGGGAATGGAACAGCTTCAAGAGAAACAGAGCATTTTATTGCTGATGTAATTCAGAACAATAATTTAGATGTTCCTTACATTATTGTAAATGAGGCTGGTGCTAGCGTTTATTCTGCATCAGCATTAGCGAGGGAAGAATTTCCTGATTTGCAGGTCGAGGAGAGAAGTGCAGCTTCCATCGCAAGACGTGTACAGGATCCGCTTGCCGAATTAGTTAAGATTGACCCGAAATCTATTGGTGTTGGGCAATACCAGCATGATGTGAGCCAAAAAGAGTTAAATGAATCGTTAACATTTGTGGTGGAGACAGCAGTGAACCAGGTTGGGGTAAATGTAAATACAGCTTCTTCCAGTTTATTGCAATATGTATCTGGTCTCAGTAAAACTGTTGCAAATAATATCGTGGCAAAAAGAAATGAAGAAGGGAAATTTTCTAATCGTAAGCAATTGAAGAAAATTCCACGTCTAGGTGCGAAAACATATGAACAAAGTATAGGATTTTTAAGGATTTTTGACGGAAAGCATCCATTAGACAGAACCCCAATACATCCGGAAAGCTATCAACAGACTGAAGAGTTATTGAGTATGCTTGGGTGCAAGGTAACAGATATAGGGTCTACAGAATTACAAGAGAAGCTTCGTGATCTGAACAAGAAGGAAGTCTCTGAGAAACTGGAGATAGGGGAATTGACCCTACAGGATATCATGCAGGCATTAATTCGTCCTGAACGAGATCCTCGTGATGATTTACCAAAACCATTATTAAAACAAAATGTGTTAAAGATGGAGGATCTGCAGCCAGGCATGGAAATGCAGGGTACAGTTAGAAATGTAGTTGATTTCGGCGTGTTTGTTGATATTGGGGTAAAGCAGGATGGTTTAGTTCATATCTCCAAGATGGCCAATAAATTTGTTAAGCATCCAATGGATATTGCTTCCGTTGGAGATGTGGTCACAGTTTGGGTGGAGAACTTTGACGCGAACAAAGGAAGAATTGCGTTGTCGATGGTCGAAAACGGTAAATAAAGTTTGAGTAACGCCTAGTATCAGCTGCTGAATTCAAGTGTTTAATGTTAAAAAACCTGGATTATCGCCAAGCCTTATGGCAAAAGCCTAGTTGCACTAATTCAGAAACAAAGCTTGTATACTTTCTTTACTGCAAAAAAGGAAGGATCACAATTTAATGTGATCCTTCCTTTTAGTTTGTTTATTTTACAGCTTCTGGTACAGATAATCCTAAACCTTCAGCAACTCGCGTGCCGTACTCAGGATCTGCCTTGTAAAAGTGTTCAATTTGACGATGTTTAATTTCATCTTTTTCTACAGGTTCCATGTGATTAACAACCGCTTGGATAAGACGGTCCTTTTCATCAGCACTCATTAAGCGATAAAGGTCACCAGCTTGGGTGAAATGGTCACCATTATCATAAGCTACACTATCTGCCTCACCATATACTTCAAATGGATTAATTTTTGATGGTTCGTCTTCTTTCGGACCATCAAAGCTATTAGGCTCATAGTTTACTGAACTACCTTTATTACCATCGAATCTCATTGATCCATCACGCTGGTAGTTTTTCGTTTCATTTAATGGACGGTTAATTGGTAATTGTTGATGATTTCCTCCTACACGGTAGCGATGTGCGTCAGAATATCCAAACAGGCGACCCTGAAGCATTTTATCTGGTGAAGCCTCAATACCAGGTACAAAGTTTCCTGGTGAAAATGCAGCCTGTTCTACTTCAGCAAAGTAATTCTCAGGATTACGGTTTAGAACCATGCGTCCCAACTCAATGCGTGGATAGTCTTCTTTAGACCAGGTTTTGGTTACATCAAACGGATTCCACTTGTATGTCTTCGCATCATCGTAAGGCATGATTTGAACAAAAACCTTCCATGAAGGGAAATCTTCTTTTTCAATTGCATTAAACAGATCTTCAGTATGGTAATCAGGGTTGTCTCCAGCAATTTCTGTAGCAACCTTCTCATCTAAAGCCTTAACTCCTTGCTCTGCAATAAAGTGATATTTAACCCAGACTGCTTCACCTTGATCGTTAACCCATTTGAATGTGTGACTTCCATATCCATTCATGTGACGGAGTGTAGCCGGGATACCACGATCACCATGCAGATAAGTTACCTGGTGTAATGATTCTGGTGATAATGACCAGAAGTCCCATACCATATTAGGATCTTTCAAGTGTGTTTGAGGATTACGTTTTTGTGTATGAATAAAATCAGGAAACTTAATAGCATCTTGAATAAAGAATATTGGTGTATTGTTACCAACTAAATCATAGTTTCCTTCTTCTGTATAAAACTTTAATGCAAATCCACGTGGGTCACGAACCGTATCAGCAGAACCGGTTTCACCAGCAACTGTCGAGAACCGTGCAAACATCGGAGTGCGTTTACCTACTTCACTTAGGAAACTGGCTTTCGTATAGTTAGATAAATCATTGGTTACTTCAAAATAACCATGCGCACCTGCACCTTTCGCGTGGACCACACGTTCTGGAATACGTTCGCGATTAAAATGTGCAAGTTTCTCTAATAGATGAACGTCTTGTATCAATGTCGGGCCATTAGAACCGGCTGTGATCGAATGCTGGTTGTCCCCAACTGGAGCACCTGACGCAGTAGTTAATTTTTTCTTATTATTACTCATTTTTGAAACACATCTCCTTTAAAACAATTTACATTAATTATAATATAAATCTATTAAAAATCAATGTTTAATTAAAATAATTATCGATAGAGTGATTTAAAAGTTACGGATACCCTATATTTACTAGTCTACTTGATATTATAATAGATTGCTATTTCTTTGATTGGGATATCATTTGGAATTTCTAAATGAGTATTTAGATTATTGCACCAATATTTACAGGGTTAATATGACGAGAGCTTGGCTTTCTTCACTGCATTCCTTGGAGAGGGAATAAGATTCTCTGGATCATTAGAATATGGTAGAATGAAATTAACATGAAAAAAGGATGCCTAGTATGAATTTATTAAATGAAAAGGATTTATATGCACTTGTACATGATATTTCTATGACCTTCTTTAAAAAACCATTCACAGACGTCGTCCGGTTTAATTCAAGATTGCGGACTACCGGTGGTAGATATATCCCAACCAAAAGGCTGCTCGAACTAAATCCTAAATATGTGTTGGAAATGGATGAAGACGAGTTTATAGGAATTATAAAACATGAGTTATGTCATTATCACCTTCATATAGAAGGAAAGGGGTATAAACATGGTGATCGGGATTTTAAATCGCTGTTAAAAGCGACGGGTTCACCCAGACACTGTAATCCATTACCATCCTCTAAAAGGGAAAGAAAGCATCATTATAGTTGCAGGAGCTGTGCACATGTATATAACAGACAACGCAGAGTTAATGTAAACAAGTATCGTTGCGGCAAATGTGGTGGGAAATTACAACTACAATAGCAGGATGAGTGGGATTAGAGCATTGTGCAAAAATTCACCAAAGATAAATTATTGGGAATGGGAAAAAACTAATGGAAATCCATTGACGAAAGCATGCTCCCGTGGTAAATTAAGTAAGTCCTAAAAAAATCGAAGAGTCATTCCGCATAAAACATTTGACAAAGATTAAGTGATATTGTAATATGTTTCTCGTCGCAGTAAATTTAGGGAACAAGAAAAATTATCACACAGAAGCTCGACTGACGATTCTTGTTTAGTCATGTGAGGAACGGTTTGTGTGACAAGCAAGCCCAAATGAGATTGCAGCACTATGATTCACTTTATTAGATTATTCCACAGTAGCTTGACCGAATGCTTTTTGTTTTTATGAGGTCATGCGAGGAACGGTTTGTGTGACAAGCAGACCCAAATATGATTGTAGCACTATGGTCCACTTTATTAGATTATTCCACAGTAGCTTGACCGAATGCTTTTTGTTTTTATGAGGTCATGCGAGGAACGGTTTGTGTGACAAGCAGACCCAAATATGATTGTAGCACTATGATCCACTTTATTAGTTTATTCCACAGTAGCTCAGTGGTAGAGCTATCGGCTGTTAACCGATCGGTCGTAGGTTCGAGTCCTACCTGTGGAGCCATATGGAGAAGTACTCAAGTGGCTGAAGAGGCGCCCCTGCTAAGGGTGTAGGTCGTGTAAGCGGCGCGAGGGTTCAAATCCCTCCTTCTCCGCCATTTTTTTATGGCCCGTTGGTCAAGCGGTTAAGACACCGCCCTTTCACGGCGGTATCACGGGTTCGAATCCCGTACGGGTCATTATCATTTAAATAGTTGGAACGGTCCGATAGTTCAGTTGGTTACAATGCCTACCTGTCACGCAGGAGGTCGCGGGTTCGATTCCCGTCCGGATCGTCATTAGTGGGCTATAGCCAAGCGGTAAGGCAGCAGGTTTTGATCCTGTCATCCCCAGGTTCGAATCCTGGTAGCCCAGCCATTTTAATTTTTATATAAAATAGTTGAAATGAAAATAACATTATTAACTTCTATTGTATTTAAATGAAAACAACTTAAATATATGAGCCATTAGCTCAGTTGGTAGAGCATCTGACTTTTAATCAGAGGGTCGAAGGTTCGAATCCTTCATGGCTCATCCTAAATGGCATTCTTGCGGGTGTGGCGGAATTGGCAGACGCGCTAGACTTAGGATCTAGTGTCTTATGACGTGGGGGTTCGAGTCCCTTCACCCGCATACTTACATGCATGTTGCTGTGATTTTCACAGCATTTTGTTTTTGTAAGGACTCATGCGGTCGTGGCGGAATGGCAGACGCGCTAGGTTGAGGGCCTAGTGGGGGCAACCCCATGGAGGTTCAAGTCCTCTCGGCCGCATTCGCATTTAAAAAACTATTGACTCTCATGTTGATAGTATGGTATATTTATAATTGTCGCTTCAAAA
>NZ_JBMERP010000112.1:0-8546 GCF_049310925.1 Virgibacillus sp. DJP39
AACGTCTGTGTTAGACGCTCTCTTTAGAAAAATATTCTTTTAATGTGTTATCACCAACTACCAATTCATAACCTTTAGAACGACTTTTATGCTTCAATAACCATCCTTCTTTTACTAATTCATTCATCAACTCGCTTAGAGTAGACATTTTAATATTCATTTCTTCTCTTAAAAAGTCCATTTTAGTTTTTTTAGTATTAGAAATGATAGTTTTTAACTTTTCCAATGTTGGATCTTTGATATAACTATATCCAGTTTCTTTTTCGTTTATTATATCCTTTAGACTATCATTTTCACCTTCATAACTATTGCCTAATCTTTCGTAAAACTCACTTTCTTCGATTTCATTTGCACTAATTATAGGACTTTGAAATCGTTGAAATTCTTTTTCATATCCCTCAATCCTCATAACCCCATCACCACGACCTATTAATTCATATGGAATTCCTTTACCAAAAATCGTTCGGTAATTAGTATTATTACCTAAGTTGAAAGAAATTGCGTTTTGGATATTAGCTTGAATATTACTACTCAAAATATTTGATGATGGTCGTTGGGTACAAATAATTAAGTGAATTCCAGCAGCTCTACTTTTTTGCCCTAGCCTCATAATATATTCTTCGATTTTTTTACCAACCACACTAAACAAATCAGCGTATTCTTCTATAACACAAACTTTAAACTTCATTTTCTCTTTATTTTTTTGATTATAACCTTCTATACTTTTCACCTTGTTTTCTTTAAATAACGTATACCTTCTTTCCATTTCATCAACTAAATCTTTAAAGGTTTTCTCAGCTCTCTCCATATCTGTTATGACTTTACTAACATGAGGGAAAGGTTGATATTGTTGAAGTTCAACTTGCTTCGGATCAATTAATATTAATTCCAATTCATTTTGTGTATGTGTAAGTAATAAGGTTGTTATTAGAGAATTAAGAAAAACACTTTTTCCTGAACCAGTAGTACCACAAATTAATAAGTGTACTAATTTTTTTAAATCTAAATAAATACAATTATCTATCTCATCTTTACCTACACAAAAAGCTAAAAAGTTATCTTTCCTAAATTCTTTAAAAGAATCTTGATCAATCACTTCCCTTAAACTTATTAATTGTTGATTTTTATGTGGTATGGAATATTTGATTGAATTAGCTTCATCTCCCATTTCTATTCCTAAAGATTTAACACCTAAACTAGCTTGTATATCCCTCTTTTTCTTTTCAATATCACTAAAATTTTTATTGGTAGGTATATCTGCCTTGATAATAGTTAATCTCGATCCCATATTAATTGATTCATTATAAAGCCTAGCTTGATTAATGATTCCAACTCTTTTTAATGCTTCAGCAAGTTTTACAGGGATATTATCATCTTTTTCTATCTCATCTTTCTTTATAACTGGAAGTAACTTTACTTTCTCTCTCAAAATGTTTTCTCCACCATTATTTTCTTTTACTTCACTCCATTCTACAACTTCATTTTTAGTTTTATTTCCAAATAATAATGACGTTATTTCTGATTGACTTAGAATTTGATTATTTTTTTGGTATACATAAGGATTTCTTTTTTTAATACTTTCTAATCTCAATCCATTATAAAAATCATATTCCTCATACATTCCTTCAATGTAATCGAGTAATTCTTCACATCTTTCCGATTTTACCTCTATAATACATTGAAAAGAATAACCATCATCTAGTATCTTTTTTTCTACATCATCACAATACTCAGTAGAAGAGGGGGAAATTTTATTTATCAACCCGAATAGTTTATCTTCTAATTTTCTTAACAAATTTATATCTGAAGGTGTTTCGTTACCACTCAAATAACTTTTATACATATCAACTGCTTTTTCCTTCCAGTTTCCTCTCTTTTGAAAAATCCAAAAAACTGATACCAATTCATCACCTTTTAGTATTTTTGATAAATCAATAAGGTAATCCTTATATAATCCATTTAGAGATGTTTTTAGAGGTAAAAAGAAAGGTTGGACTAAAGATACCTCAAATGCATTGAAATTGTTAAAATCATTCTCTATTGCGTTCCTAGAAGCATGATTATTATTTAATAATAGATTAGGTATAAATTGTTTATCTTTTACTTCATCTTTAATAATATTATATTCAACCCCAAATAAATCACTTCCTAACAACTCTATAGATGCAACATCTTCTTTCTGTTTAGTTAGAAACATATTTATTTTTCAACTCCTTAAAAATAATCATTGATTGAATAGCATTAACCACACTACTTGCTAGTAACATAGTTAGGTTTACAATTAATAAATTATCCAATCCAAACATTTAAATCCCCTCCTAAAATTACTTTTTATGCCTTCTTCCCATACGTGTATTAGAAATAGAATTAGATGTTTGAGGTGAGTTTGAGAGTTTTTTAATTACATTTATCGGATTCTTTAAAGTATCAACTGTATTTTTAAAATTTCGTAATACAGTTTTTCTTGATTTATTTCCTTCTTTAAATATAGAACCAATACTATCTCCATTGAAGTTTAAGTGTTTCTGTAAAAAAGTAGGAGGATTTATTAAAGAATTAAAACCACCTAAAACTACTAAAATTTTTATACAAGAACCAATAAAATCATCAGAAGGAATAGGTATACCATATATTATCAATCCTATAACAAGAAGATAAAAAGCATATACAATTTGCACCAAACTTAACCTTTTTACATTTTCCCACCATTGTTTGAAATAGTGTTTATGTGATTCAAAAACCCAAGTTGATAAAGCCAACGGAGAAATTATCCCTAAAATTAGTAAATCAAAAAACCTTTTACCGTTTTTCAATAAAATCGGGATTGACATAGAAATTAAAACTACATTAAAAACTAGTAATACAAATAAATCAAAAATTGGAAGGGTAGTTGTTATTGGATTGGAGATATAATGTGCGTTTATATTAATTATTTTTTCCGATAAGAAATTTAGTATTTGAAAGGCTTTATGAAAGAGAAAAGGAACTACTGTACTTAATCCAGCAACCAAAAACCATCTTTGACTAATTGTTTTCAAATCTACATGTTTCTTTTTATATATTCTTTTGATACTTTCTATAATTGTTAAAATACTAACCAATGATACAGAAAAAGCAGAAAATAAAAGTGTTGTTTCTTCAAAAAAATTATTGTCAAAAATCCAAAGTGGTGTTTTTAAAATGAGTGAAGCAATCAATTCATATACTTTCTCGGTTAATCCAGTGATGAAATTTGTGATATGAATTGGTAGATCTTCAAACCAATCAATTACATTTGAAAAAGTTTGAAAAACATTTTCTATTTCATTAGGAATTCCCTTTAATGTATTTACAACATCAGACATACCACCAGTTATATTACTAAAAAAACCTCCTTCATCATTTTTCGCTTCTTTCAAATAGCTATCAGGGAGTGTTTTAAATTCACTTTTATCAAAAGTTTGTGCATGTGTTTTATTAAATAGGGAGGATATATATAAAGTAGATAGTGTGGTTACTGGTATTAATATTGTTTTTAAAGAAAGAAATTTAAAACCCCTAATTCTTGAAAAAATGCGGTTGATATTCTGTAGATTGCAAAAACTAATGGAATCGCAACTAGCGACTGGATTAAACCTTTTATTATTTGCGTGTTCCATGCTTTTGCTTCTTTGTTTTTGTTTAACATTTTTAGGATGGAGGTAAAAATCAGTAGACAACTTGCCGAACTTACACTCACCCCTAGACCTATGAAAGCTATCACCTCTCCAAACTCGAATATTTCCTGTGCCGTTACCATGTTTTGTATTTGATTGGTTGTCGTTGATGCAGAAACTAAACTTGGAATTGTTATCCCTACTCCCAATGT
The DNA here is from genome assembly GCF_049310925.1 of Virgibacillus sp. DJP39. Lineage (NCBI taxonomy): Bacteria > Bacillati > Bacillota > Bacilli > Caryophanales > Bacillaceae > Virgibacillus > Virgibacillus sp. DJP39. The sequence goes on from NZ_JBMERP010000112.1 coordinate 3,848, forward strand.
TGATGCGAACAATCCCACTTTGTTGAACCTTTTTATTTCTGTTAGATTTTTGCTTACCACCTCCTTGTTTTCTTTCTTCACTAAAAAATTATGGCTATTAGAGAATGGAATGTAATTTATATTATCCTCTAACCCTTTTGCCGAGATCGTTAATTTTGTCATCACTAATTCCTCCTTTCTTTTTGTTCACCCCTTTACTTTTAGGTTTAAATTCAAAGTCTGATATAAATTCAAAAAAACCACTTATTCCAACACCTAAACCACAAAATAAGGCAATCTTTCCTAAAACTATAAGAGAACCAGTCATTTTAAAAACTCCCTTCTTATAAGAAAAGTTTAACTATTAGAAACAAAAAACCTTTTTTATTTTGTATATTTAAATTGTATGGCTACTGGTGTTTGTATTATTACAATTTAATTTTTTATGAATATCGAAAACTTGATGAGGCTAAGAACAATAAAAAAAACTAAGTAGTGTTTCACTTAGTCTTTTGGAGACAAATATAAAATTTTATTTAGAGGAGGACTACCTAAGATAAGCCAAATTTTAAAAAAAACGTCCGTTCGTAATGTTTTTTTATTATTAAAAATCAAACTTAGGTTAGTTTTGTTAATTCCAATTCTTTCACAAATATCTACTTGTTGTATTTCCTTTTCTTTGGCAACTTTTTTAAAATGATTTCTAACTTCCATCCCACTATATACTTCAGGAGGATTAAGTAAAGATTGCATTGTATCAATATCATCCATTTTTTCTATTACAGATCCTTTTACAAAGTCTTCAATTTTAACCTTTTCCTTTTTCACAGTTACACTACTGAATTCATTATCTAAATTAATCCAGTCAATCAATTTCTTTATTTTTTCATACGTTTCATCTTCTACTTCAAAAGAAATTTGTTGCATGTATTTTTCACATCCTTTCAGTACATGCTATGGATATTAAAACTTTTAATAAGGAGTGGTAAAATGAAATATAAAAATGATGATTTAAAAACCTATGTAGAAGAAATATTAGATAAAGGAAAAGGAAAATAATGATTTATTTAAAACTTATTAAGGTTGGAGTTTAAATATGATAAACTTTTTTCAAACTGAAAAACCACCTAAAAGATATTTACGACAACTGGAAAGTGTTGAAGAATTTGTTTTGCATGATACCAAATTAAAGAAGGAAAGGTTACATGAAATTTTAGATGTTCTTTATGAATATAGGATTATTGATTGAATGAATTTAGAAAAATGATACCTCACTCAGATACTTATCTTTCCCTTTTTCCCATATTTCCTTATATTTAAAAATACCTAATTCCCTTGATATTCCTCATTTTTCCTAAAGGAAAGAAGGAAAAAGGGAAAGAGGGAAAGATGAAATTAAATAAAAAGAAACTGAAAGGGGAGTATCAGCTTCTCTTTTTTTAGTGTTATTCAATTTAAGAAATCACCTAATTCATTTCCTAATTCCTCAACTCTTCCCATAACGTCATTTTCATAACCAAACTTCACTAATCCCTTAATTATGTGGTCAAACTTATGTTTTGGAATAGTCATTTTAATTTGAGTTCGTGGGAGATTCATTTGTCTTTCTACAAATGTAGACGGATCTTCATCATACATTTCTTTAATTGTTTTCTTTTCTCCAATATATAATGCTTCTAAATCTGAAATACATAATAGTATATTTTGAAGACCTTCGAGTTTATCTTCGAGAAAGTAAACAATTTTTGGATCCTTTTTAATTAACTCATCACAAAAATCTCTGATTGCTTGTATTGAATATATTTCATCAGGAATATCGTTATATCCATCAAAAAGAATGTGCAAACACTTATAATTCCTGTCAATATCCTTCTCCAACTCTTTTAATGTTTTTCTTACCCTATACATTTTCTTATTCACAATTTCATCTTTACTCAAATTCAACATGATAAATTCTTTTTCTTCTTCCAACACTTTTTAACACTCCTTAATCAAAAAATAACCTTTTTATAATATAGGTACACCTCAATTTGAAAAGAATGTATTAATAGCAGAAAGGGGATTAACTACTAAAAAATAATAAACTTCAAACTAAGGTATAGCTAAATATGAGGTAAGTTAGGTGTGAAAGGGGAATAACACACCTATACTTTTAAAAACTCTTTTTATATTGCTTGTAGTAACTTTCCAGCTATTCCTTCCAACTTAATTCTTGATTCATTATCATGTTTGCTACCTCTTTCTAAATCCCTTCCCATTCTTGTAATGCTATTAGTCACACCGTAAAGGTTATTTTGATTTTCCACTTTAAATGCTTCCTTTATTCCTTCCATATGTTTTTTAGCTATTCCTTCTGATTTAGATATTTTTTCTATATATTCAAAAGGATTATCTATAATAATTTCTTTTGATTTTTTCATTTGTTTTACAGTTTTTTGTGATTCTTCTAGTGAGATTTTAATTCCCTCTCTAATTTTTCTTTCCATATCATTTTTTTCAAATCCTAAATGACGAGTTTTAAAAATCTTTTCTTTATCTTGTACCCAACCCATCATTCCATTTTCACAAATCAATCGGAAGGTTATTGGAATTACTTTTAACGTACTGTAACCAATCTCACTATTAAAAACATCAAAGCCAACTTTCACTATATCTTTTTCTAATCCACCTTCCTTACTCATTCCCATATTTTCTTCAAAATCGTTGAACAAAAAACGTGCATGACTTCTCTTATCATCTCTATAAAAACTTTCTAATTTAGTATTGGTGAAGTCATCTTTAACACCACCTAATACTTGAAAAAGGTCATAATCGTTAAACTCTGAGTATTTTTTAGAAACAATACCTTTTATTTTTCCATCCACAACTCTTAACTTTTTTACATTATTTCTATCAGATTTAGTTAAAAAGTGATTGAATTGATTAGCTACGTTTTGATTTAACCCTTCTCTCATTAACAACATTAAATGTTGCCTATTCATACCAAACTCCTTCGATAAATTACCAAGTGCTTCAACTCCAACCTTTAATGTTCCATATTCATTACTAAATAAATTACCATTTTCCTCCATTCTCAAATCTGTTAATGGAATAACAATATCTTTTCTTTCTTCCTCCTCTAATTTCTTCAAAATTTGATTAAAGCGATCACCCATTGATTGATTTTCTGATTGATTTTCGTTTTCCAATATTAAAACCACCTTTTTATCATCTTAATACCTAATTATTAGGTTTATTATTTACATCTTAACGTTCTGTTTTTTAAAAGTCAACTGTTTTGTGTAAAATTGTATAATAGTTTTACATTTAGTAAGCTATGGAATTGAATTTTAGTTACTGGAAAGGGAAAAGGGGAGGGACAACTTCTTTTTTTAAACAAAACAAAAAACCCCACTAACTATTAAGTTAATGAGGTTTTTCATTATTCTTCTTCATATTTAATTTTTGTATTATCGTTCAAACTTTTTATGATATTAATATAGTCGATAAGGTAAAGTGGTTTATTATAAAATCTAGGATCGAAAACCAAAGATTTTTTATCATTTTTATCAATATATATATAATGATTTAAAACTTCTATAACTGTTTCGTTTTCCAAAATTTTAAAAGGTTTATTGCCTTCACTAAAAATTTTTATAATATTCCCTTTCCCTAAAGTATCTTTAAAATTATCAGCAATTTCGCTACAATCATATTCTTCATCTAAATCATAAGTTAGGTATTCATTGAAATACTTCAAAACTTCTTTATCAATCGTATCATTTTTCACTTCGTTGGCTTTCTTAGTAATTACCTCTTTTAACAAAACTATTTCTCCTTATCTGTCTGACCAAAAATTTGTTGTAATTCTAAGTCATTATCCAACTCATTTAAAAATTCCCTCATTACCTGTATAGGAATTACATAAGTTGATCCACTTCGGCTACTCATTAAAACTTCATCTTTTTTAACTTGTGCATTAGTGGTTGAATAAATTTTATAACCTTCTATGTCAAATAGAAACTTTTCATTTTTATTATCGGTTTTCTTTATAGCCATTTTAAAACTCCTTTCTTTCAATATTATTCTAACACGAAATTATATTTAAATTAATTTGTTTAACCAACCTTGATTCATTGTTGGTAAAATATAGTGTATTATTGTGTGTTTTTCATCATCAGTTAATCCCGATCCAGTTGCTTCTTCAAAAATCATTATTAACACTTCGCCTTCATTTTTATAACCATTACTAATTTTAGATTTTATACATTCGTTTATTTCTTTTTGAAAATTTATATCATTAAAATATTTATCTAACCTTTCTTCAAAAACTTTTCTTCTCATATTATTCCCAACCTTCTTTTGTCTTTTTTGTAAAAAATCCATCACAATCCATTTTCCCTTCAGAATATAACTTATGTTGCACCTTATATGTTATATATTTCGGGAGTTGTGTATCGACCTTGCCTATTAGAGAGGATAGCTTTCTCTTTTTAATCACATCTTTATCATAAATCATCTCATACCTTAGTTTGTTTAAAGCGAATTTTATCTCCCCACCAATACCATCAGTTTGTTTTTCTTCCATTTCTTTAATTTTACTCATTTTATAGAACTCCTTTCTTATTATCTTCTTAATATAATTATAGCTTTTTATATCGCATTCTTCAGTAGTGTTAATCAAAGCATATAATCATAAAGGGAAATCAAGTTTTGTATTTTTTCTTTTGAAATGATTAGA
>NZ_JBMERP010000113.1:0-8523 GCF_049310925.1 Virgibacillus sp. DJP39
TAATCTTTTCAGCAGCCTTTACAGTAGTGATTAAATTTGGCGGATTTGTTAATAATGCTGTCGGTGAACCAGAACCTTTTAACCGTTTAATTGGATTCAATGGTTCATTATCTGGACCAAGCACGATATCAACCTCAGCTGGTCGGTATGTTTGAAGGGGCAATTTTGTTAGTGGATCTTTACTGATTCGCAATTCCTCTGTATTAAAACGTCCGACAATGTCTAAGTCCAATAAAGGTAAAAGTGCAATCCCTTCCTCGTTCTTCTTGTGATCAATTAATTTCGGTTGTCTAAAAACGTCGGTAGGTAAATAACCTTGAAAAAATTTGTAATCAAAATCAAGCGGTTGATTAGCTACTTCATAACTAGTAGACCACCTTTTAGGAAAAGGACTTTCGGTAGGATGGAGAGAAGAAAACGCTCCTTGTGGCGCATCCTTTGCTTTATCATAAAGGAAGTCATAGTTCTAACCTCCACATATCCGTTTGTACAATCTCAAGTTCAACCTCCACCCTAGGCATGGATCTCACTCCTCGTATCCTTTATAACCTTGCCATTCTTCATTTCCACGATTCGATCTGCTCGTGAAGCCAGCTCAGGATCATGAGTTACAAAAATAACGCCACATCCTTTTTCTTTATTTAACGCAATTAACCGTTCAAATATAACCTCTCCTGTATGCGTATCAAGGTTCCCAGTTGGCTCGTCCGCTAACAACCAGCTTGGTTCGTGAACGAGCGCACGTGCAATAGCTACACGTTGTTGTTGACCACCAGAAAGCTGAGAGGGCAACGAATTAAATTTATCATCTAAACCAACCTGAGTTAGTAAGTTTTCTGCACGTTCTTTTTTATTGTAAGAAACTTTTCGTGAAAATAATGGTGCCATGACGTTTTCTAGGGATGTTAGGGTAGGTAGCAAGTGGAATTGCTAAAAGATAAAACCGATATTTTCAAAGCGAAAATCGGCTAGCTTTTTCTGTTTCAGTTTGTTGATTGGGTTATTCCCATAGATAATTTCGCCTTCTGTTGGTAAGTCCAATGCTCCGAGTAAACTCAGTAACGTTGACTTTCCTGATCCTGAAGGTCCTACAATCGCGACAAACTCCCCTTCTTCAAAACGGATGTTGATACCCTCTAAGGCATACGTACTAATACCGTCTCCTTGAAATACCTTGTTCACATTGGTACATTCCATCTCATGTGACATAATTGATCTCCCCTTTATTTAATTACTCTGAATTCTTTCTCTATATTAATCATAGCATAATTATTAGAAAAGTGTAATAAACATCTCCCCTTTGATAAATGCTTTCTTCATATAGATTGTAAGGGTTTGAGGTTATCGCTCCCTTATCCCTATTCACACCGTAAATATGATTTTCACCACATACGACGTTTAAACTAATCCTATTCATTTACGTGTAATCATTCATAACCACTATATCTAGTTTAATATAACTAGTCAGAATACCTTGTAAGGTTTAAAATATTTTAAACTTGGGCGTAATGTAATCCCATTAAAAAATACAAATAAGAGTAAAAAAGCCGACTTCATCAATTTTTTTACTCTTATTTGTATTTTGATGATCCTGCTTTCAGTAAATGTACACGGACCCAGGTATGATTGGTTACATGCGATTACTTTTTCCCTAAGACATTATTCATCATTCGTAATGTTTGAACAGAGTAGTACATTCTATTGGACCCTGTTTATATAAATTGATTCTTGTAATCATTGCGATATCATTAATTTCTTTCTCACTTAACTGACTGTGTGCTGATCGAAGTTGTTTCAAATACAAAATAGTTTTCTCCTCTTATCGCTACTACCTAGAAAACTCCATATCGTTGCTTAATTTTCGTCCTACAAATGACAAAAAGCACGCTATCCTTAATTGGGCAGCGTGCTTTTCTTTCGTGCAGAGCGTTAGTGTCATTCAACATCTTTGACGACCTTTTCAGTACCCGACTTTGTTGTCGAGTTCCCGACTTTGTTGTCATCCAACAAATGTTGTTAGATGACAACAAAGTTGGGTACTATGAAACGCTTGAACCCGCATTCCTATGTTATGTGAATTGACTCACGAAAAACAAAGTCGGGTACCGTTGAAATTACTTCGTTACAAAAAAGTCGGGTACTAATGTTGCTATTTATCATTTGATTTAAAATACAAACCCCGTTTCACCGAATGAACTATTATAGCAATTAAAGCCACGATATTAAACGTAACAATGAAATGATTATACGAATGGTAGGAATTACTATGTGGATTACTAATCATGATTAGTTCCACAACAATAACAAAACATAATATATAGAAAGTGAAATTGTACATATATTGATAACCTTTAACCGAAAAAAAGTGTATCGTCATACAAAAAATAGAAACAAATAAAATGGACCAAAAAATTGTTTGACTTTGAAAGTATTCAATAAAAAGGGACAAACAACTAAGAACTATCGCGATCTGACAAATAAGATACTCCTCTTTAACATTCCAAAAATAATGCGTGATTTTATCCAATTTTAACACCCTTTTAATAAATTCAACCTACTGTTCCTTCCCCCTTTTTTCTTTTTCTGAAGTTATTAATAAGAAAATAGCGAATCCTAACACCGCTAGCGGACTGAAATCATTAGTCGACATACTGTTTCTTATTTGGTCGGAAAATATTAAAGCTCCAAAAAATATCAATAGTCCATACAAGCGGATACTATTGCTCAATTTAATTCTTTTGTCTCTTGGTTTATCAGTAAACAAAGCTAACTCACTTATCGCTATAATGGTGGAAAAAATGGTTATACCATTTGTAAACGCCTTCGGAAATTGATATCCAATAAATGAAGCTATTGTTGATAAAATAACAAGGCAAATACTAACAAAAAAAAGTAAACCAAATTTTGTTTTTATTGTTTCTTGTGAAATTCGATAAATACTAAATCCACAAATACTTGCTAAAATGACATAAATAATAATTGTTATGCCCAAACCTGTACCTTCTTTCTATACTAATATTTTTCTAGCCGTAACCCTTTTTCAACAATGTGTACGATTACCTATTATAACAAATATTAGTAAGTCGAAACGTTTCCTTTTCCTAAAGGTGTTTTCTTTCGTGCAAAAAGTTGTAATCATTTAGCTTAGTACATAAATACAAAAACCACAATACAATCAAAAAAAGCAAAATGCTCTATGCACCTTGCTCCTTTTCTTAAACCAATTTAGTAAACAGTTTTATATTCCGTTACTTTTAATGAAATCAACCTTTTCACTTCATTTGAAACGAACTTATTAAGTCCTGCTTTATTATAAACCTGCCATTCAATGATAGGTTCATTATCTTTTTCCATTTTCTCTACAATGAACGCTACACGTCTCATTTGAAATGATTCCACATCCTCTTTCACCTGGTGAATATAATCCATTGTTTTCGGGAGTTTATCCGCGTTATTTCCAAATAATGATTGCTTGTTTAATCTTTTACCAATCGCGGTAACCGTAATTCTTGTTGGCTTTACACAGTTTGAATCCCAGGTTCGGACCATATCCTTTACCATCCCCAACAACTTTTCATCACGCTTTTCCCAGTTGACACGTTGGTTGGGAGGTTGGGTTCTTTTCATTATCGGGGAATTTTTATAAAGCCAATCACGACCGTATCGATATAGGTATGCGTATATATCAGGTGCATTTTTTCGTAGTTCTGTTTTTGATTTTTCTGGGTACATCTCTTGCAACGTAAGCCATTTGCTTTTTCTTTCCATCAATTGTCTTTCATAATCTGGAAAGGTCTCTTTGGGTGTGTTTTGTTTGAATTTTGGTGGTTTCCAAGAAACGTTTAAATCAAGTAAAGATGCGTACTTTTTCACCGTTGCACGGTCAGCATGTAACTTTTTTGATATACCTGTAAGTGACTTTCCTTCGTGAACTAATTCCGTTAGTTTTGCTTTCCACACTTCCCCGAATTCTTTTATCGTACCAATGCGATATCGGTCTTCAATATTATTATCTGGACCTCTCCTTGAAAAAACGAAACCACATTTACAGTGAAACGTTCCAACTGGTCTCCCCGTATCGTAGCAGCTCATTATCGTTAAAGAGGAAACGATTGGCTTGCGATAACTAGGGCAAGCAGTATTAAGGCATAACCAAGGACCACTTCCAAAAGGTTGATACTCTTTTTTGTTTAATAAATGATCCAAATCCGTTTTCAGTAACAGCATGACCAACAAATGACGTATCGGATGAAATGATTTACGATGTTTTTGAAAGATCATTGTTAGCCAATTCGTTTCGACGAAATCAACTGGAGATTGCAGTAATTCTAAACACTTTTCGGAGTATTTTATTTGGAAGTCTTGATATAAATTTTTACGCTTTATAAAACCATTCGGACTTGCATATCCTTTTTGCTTTAATAAAGCCAGATACTTATCCCTAATGGTATTCGGGTTTGATTGCCGAAAGGAACTTACTAACAAGGACTCTGTTAATTGGGCAATCTCTAAAAGCAGTTGTTTCTCATCGTCATTAAAAGCAGTTAGATCTACTTGTGTTCTTTCTATCGAAGGCGTAAGAACAACATAATCATGTTGATTTTCAGAATGTAAAGGTGCCTTTGTTTCTTCCAATGCCACCTCATGCTTCGGACAAATAACTACACCTGGTGCCTGATGGGTACGGTGCCAATACGTTTCACCATACGCGTCCGTATCTTCTTCGATACACCCGTGACACACCCAAAGGCTAGTTTTCGTTTTCACACTACTGGCTGCAACACCTGTACGGGTGTGTATGCTGCCTCCCATATCAGATTTCATTGATTGAGCAACCTGCTCCGCCTGCTGCGGGAGCAAAAATGCTGCATAGTACGGATACATTGTATGGTACGTAATAAAATAGTCTGCATCCCACTCATAATCAATTCCTGTTAACAGCACATCTAAATTGGCTGGTAAGTCTATAACAGATCGAATGGTCCGTTTCCCGAACAAATCTTCAGTTGTCATCTTAGGGCTGGTGTTTCCAGAACGTACATGGTACCTAGAAAATATGCTATATAAAAGTTCATCAGGATACGGAGTCGGAAACCAATGTACCATCTTCTTCCCCCCATTCTTCATCTATTGGATGTTTAATAATGTTGTTTTCGTTAAACCATTCATATACTGATTTTTTCTTTTGCCTCGCTTCTTGCATAATTATGATCAGTTCATTTTGTTTGGACATTTCTTTCGTTTTACGCTTGCTGGTAGTAGCTTTATTTTGTTTGGCTTCTTTTTCGATTAGAATTTTGATTGCCTCTTTTATTGCTGTGTTTTTTTCAATTTCTTCGCCGAACTTCTTCAGAACCTTCTTTACGGTACTATTGATTTCTTTCGGTTCAAAATCCATAGATAACAGGTGCAGTGTCACTTCTTCTACAAGGGACTGTTCCTTTTTTTGGCGCTTTTTGTCTTGTAGTTTCTTTTGAATACGTATCTTTTCCTGAAAATCAATAGAGGATTTGTATTTTTCAACCTCCTCTTCCATATCAATGGGGCGAATATCTTCGTACTTAGCAATCTCGCTTGGATTTCCTGACTTTAAGGCATTTAGCATCGGTTTGACTAATTTTAAACTGTCGCTTGTTACTTGTTTTATTAGTTGTTTAGTTAGTTTTTCTTCCCCAGTTGCGATAGCTTTTACTTGTGAAAGCATGAACAGCTTAAGGGCGATATCGATAATCCCTTGACTTTCCTCATGAATCAAATCATTTAGTTCGCTTGTTAGTGGGGTAAAGTTCGTTGTCCACTGGTATTCCCACATCCCTTCTATAAATAAATCCCATGACTCGTTTTTTGGCATCTGAGACCATACCATATCACCTTGTCCACTCCCTCGCCTTGCTTGTCGAAATTCACTTTGTAACACCGAAATAGCTTTATTGGTTCCGATTAGCAATACTGGAATACCAATGGTATTGACTAAGGTAACGAAAAAATTCAGCATTTTGTCAGAACCGCCACTTTTACTAAGACTAAGGTGCTGAATTTCATCGATTATTAATAAACCGACCCCATGAAGACCTGATAGATGAGCCATTCTTTGTAACATGAGATCGGTTGTGCTTCTTTGTGATCCAAATTTATTTAAATAGTTCGACCCCAACAAACGATCCAATTCCGAAAAAAAGCTTATACATAAACCTTTTAGAGACCCATCGAATGGACAATCCAATTTCAACCAACTAATTTGCATGAAAATAAATGGCTTCGATTGATACTCATGATGTTTAATTATTTGCGGATAAAACGACAGCACCCGTTCAATTGCAGTTGATTTTCCAATTCCTGAAAAACCTACAATGGTAAAGCCAGCAGTGGCTCGCCTTACCTCTGTTTCATAATTTGTTAAAAACTTACCTTCTTTGATAGCCTGGTAGCTTTCTTGAGTGCGCATAACTTCTTCTATCTTCATGGGGTTTCGGTGCAAATATCCTTGACGAATTGCTCTGGAGATCCGTTGTTCCAAGTCTAAATGATTTTCAAATGGTTGGAAGTATTGAAATAAACGCTGTACACAATGAAACCGATAATTAGCATTTAAAAAACGCTCTTTTTCATCGAACGGTGGAAATACCGATATTTGTTCAATCACATCTTCGTCCGTGAATATTGGAGGAAGAGCTTCAATCAATGGGTTACTCTCATAATCTTGGATAATTTGCGAGCTATAAACAGCGTCCACCTTTTTCCCGCCATAACTATTTGGTATTTCGTTGATTACCTCTTGCATGAATTAGTTTCTCCTTTTGCTTTTGACGTAATAATGCGATTTTGGTTGACGCATGTTTTGATGCTGCTGCATCCTCTTCCTTTTCTTTTGATATAGTCACATCATGAAATTGGTCAGCGCCTCCTAATAAAAATGCTTCTTGTTTTCTACGTTCCTCTTTTTCATGTGCTCGATTATCTCGTATCCCTTTGACTTTCTGATTATTACTCATCGGTATTTCTTCTTTTTTAAATGATTTTCCTGCTTGTTTAACAATGTGTTCGATGTCACTATCTAAATCAGACTTTTGTTGTTTTTCTTCGTGATCATATTCCTGTTCTTTCATAGTTTCGTAATCAAAATAGTATTGTACTTCCTCTAATGTTTTTTCCTGGTATTTCTTTTGGTGATCTAATAAAGTTGCAATTTCATACCCCATACCATCTTCATCAGGTATATAAATATTCGCCATGTTTCTTGGATCATAGCAAATAGGGATTTGCCAACTCTCCTTTTCCGCTTCAGCGAACCACCCTTCAGATAATGCTTTTTGGCTGGTGTACCTCATTTTCTTAAATTCAATCCCTTTGTACATCACCCTGGCTTTCGCTGTTGGGAGCAAATGTAGTTTCACGATGTCTTCAGGGTAAGAACGAAGCTTACCAGAACGGTTCTTTATACCCCAATTCCACAATTCACGAGGAATTAATGAAATTTCATCTTGAATCATCATCTCATTTTGGTTGTATTGCTTTAACCAATGGTGGTTGTTGTGATGAAGAACACATCGAATAATAACACTAGTAAATTCATCTAGGGTTAACGTAGCATCTAAACGGTAATCTCTATCCCCTCTAACCTTCACATCCATGTCCACACTACCTGGTGTAAAAGGTTTGACTTTTGTATGAATCGTTCTAAAGTATTGTTCGACTATCCCTTTCCAATCTGCACGGTAAGGTGGTGTATTTTCCACTTTTATATTAAAGGCAGTGATAAGACGCTCAACATTGTACCCTTCTAATTCTCCTCTATCTGCCAGTAGAGTTTGAGGTAAATAGTGACAATCCCAGTCATCTTTTGTTATATCAATCCCATATTGTTTACAATAGGAAGCTTTGTCACAAGCAGTGTTTGCCAGTGCCATCATTGCTCCAAACCAAGATGGTCCTTCAAGCCCTACATACAACCCAACTACCATGCGACTAAACACATCAATGACCACATAAATAACAGGTCTTCCGATAATCCAGTTTCGGTTAAATGAACTCACAATGTAAACATCTGCAACGGTAGCATCGATTTGAAATTTGGTTCCTGGTCCATACATTTCACCCACTGATGTGCCTAACACTGGGCGATTCTCTAACTCATGCTTTCGATTGCCTTTTCTTTTTCGCGACTTTTCTTCTGAACGATACGTTTTTCCATACCAATACTGAAACTGTCGAAGTGTTGGAAGCTTATCTCGATCTTCGAGTATTGGTTTTTTTACACCATTATCATATCGATAATCGGCAACAAAAAAAGTTTTAAGCATTTGACCATAGGTGAATGACAGTGGGTTTTTCTTTGTTGTGTGATAAAATCTTGTAACACTAACTCCGAAGATTCGTTTAATCTCGTCCGTAATAACGATGCCCTCACCAATCACCCTTTCAAATTTTCTCGGTCGTCCCGTTTTTTTATCAGTGAATTCTCTATCTTTTCCTCTCCCGCCAGATTTACGGTAGTCTGGCAGTAACGCATTCGGTACTTTACCC